>NZ_JBHVYL010000028.1:0-50162 GCF_042880955.1 Leifsonia sp. NPDC058292 | reverse complement strand
TGGGGTGGGTGGGAGGTTTGGGGGTGAGCGTGACCAGTTATGTTCCTATATCAGTGGGCACAGTCACGTGGTGCGCGTTGGGGGTGGCTCCGTCGACGACGGAGCCACCGCCAGTGATCTTGTGGACGGGGACGTTCGCCGGGTCGGTGCCTTCATAGGCAGCCGCACCCTGTTGCGTCAGCATCGGGTACAGGGCGCTTATCCACGTGGTCGCGTCGAGCTGCGGCTGCGCGAATGCCGTCATGAACTTCTCCGCGAGCTTCACGGCCGCGGCTTGGCTGGTGGAGTCAGCCGGCGCTGGCGTGGGGGCGTTCGGGCCGTCGTCGAGCCCATCGGTCGGGGTCGAGCGCGGCGTCTTGGTGGTGCCGTCCGGGAACGTCGCGACCGGCGTTGACACGGGCGACATCACCGGTGCGCAGCCGGTCAGGATGAGCGCAGTGAGGGCGACGCCGGCAACGCCGGCGGCGCGCTTCACAGGCCCTCCGCCACCGCGGCTGCTGCAGCGAGCCAGGCGCGGCGCGTGATCGGGTTGAGGGCGTCGTAGCGGATCTTGCCACTGTGCAGCGCCTCATCGAACGGAATGGTGACCACCCGACGCGCGATCGACGCGAACCCGTTGGCGATCTGCTGGGCGTCGCCCTTGTCCGCGCTTTTCTCCGACTGGGAGACGATCACCACGGCGTTGTCCGCGAGAGCGGCGGAGCGCTCGTCGCGCTGGGCCAGGCCATCGAGTAGGAGCGCACCTGCTTCGGCGTGCTCTCCGAGAGCGGTGGTGGCGATGACGAGCTGGTCGCTGCGGTCGATCATCTGCTGCCAGCGCTCGGCGGACTCGTCGTTGCCGGAATCAATGAAGATCAGGCGGAAGTATTTGCTCGCGACCTGGTGCAGCGCGTCGAACTCGACGCGGCTGATGCGCTGGTCGGCGGAGAGCGCCTGCGGGTTCGAGCGCAGCACGTCGTACTTGTCACCGGTCTGGTGGTGCACGAAGTGCGCCAGATCGGAGGACTGGGCGGCGGGGGAGAGTAGCCGTTCGGTCTGGGGGAGCAGGTTGTGCACAGTGGCTTCGTGCGGTCCCTGCTCGGTACGCCAGCCCAGCGTGCCTCGCGTTTCGTTGTTATCCCACGCCAGCACACCGGAGCCGCCGTAGCGGGCGAATACGGCCGACAGCAGGGCCGTCGTCGGGGTCTTGTTGGCCCCGCCCTTGCCGTTGACGATCGCGATCGTGCGCGGGCCGGGCCAGTGCTGGCTCACGGCGTGCACGTCGCGACGTTCGGCAAGCTCGGTCTCAGAGGGGGCGACCTGGACGCCGACGCGGGCGAGGACTCCGCGCCATCCCTGTGTCGCGGGCTGCTCGGGTGCTTCCTTCTCGAGGAAGGACGCGCGCGCAGCTCGCCGCTCGCTGATGGTGGCCTGCGGTACCGCTGCCTGCTGCGGCTCGGTCGCCTGCGGCGCGACAACAGTTGGCGCGGGAAACACTGCAGGAGGCGGAGGTACGCGCTCGACGTCGTATGTCGGCGGTAGCTCCGCCCGTTGCACGGTCTCCTCTGGGACTGCTGCTGGCTCAGCGGGGATGAACTCTCCGACAGCCTCAACGCTGCCGTCCGGCGAGATGATCAGCTGTCCTTGGCCCATTGCGTCCTCCGTGATGAGCATCACGGGGCGGCCGTACATGCGTGCGCGGCCGGTGACTTGGGTGAGGATCTGTTCGCGGACGTGGGTGTCGTTGTTGCCGGCGACCTCATGGTGAGTCCCCTCGATCACCAGCACACCGGTCGCATCCGGGTTCACGATCGCCCGAATGGTGGGATGAGAGGTTTCCTGCTGAGCCATGTCGCTGCCTTCCTAGTTGTCGCTGTGCCCGCTGTATCGCGCCCGTGCCCACGCGCCGAAGTCGGCCGTGAGGATCGTGTAGCCGCGGCCGATTCGCAGCGCGGGTAGGCGTTCTTCTGGGTTGTCTGAGCCGATCGCGCCGCGGATCACGTCCTCGCTGACGTTGAACACTTTGGCGGCCTCGCTCACGCTGAGCGTCGGCGGCAGGCCCTTTAGGAGGTCGTCGAGCGCGCTCATGTCAAAGTCCGACCATCTGTCCACGCGACACAGTTTAGGCGTATAGTTCGAGTTATCGGCAAGGTTCGGCAATATTCGGGTCTATCGGGCAACATCGCTGACGCTCCATCCTCGGGGGTGTGGGTGGTGATGTTTCCAGTATCCCGTTTCGTGTCACCCTTGCGGGTGATACTGGGTAGACAACTCAGTCGAGACCGAAGAAGGGGGCTCTCCGGTGACGGACTCCCAACACCCGTGGCTAGCAGGACCGGCGGTGCCTCAACACGCCCCGCCACCCGTCCGGGCTCGTCGCGAACTCCCACGCCCGGCCGCTCCTCAGCCGGGCGTTCCCGCGCCTGATCACGCTGACCGGCTCCCACGCCGGGATGTCAACCGTCCCGCACCGCTGTGGTGGCTCGGCGTTCACGGCGGCGCGGGGGAGTCCACCCTGGCCAACTTGGTCGCTGGTTCTCGCACGGCGGGCCATGCCTGGCCAATCGGTTACGACGGGGCGACGACAAACGTTGTCCTTGTCGCCCGGTCGAATGCATCGGGCCTCGCGGCCGCACAACGGGCCGCGATCGAATGGGCATCAGGAGTGATCCCGTCCGTGAATCTCGTCGGCCTCGTGATCATGGCTGACGCGCCCGGCAGGCTGCCCAAGCCGCTGAGGGAGCTGGCGCACCTGGTTTCCGGGGGAGTGCCGCACACCTGGCACATCCCCTGGGTAGAGGCATGGCGGCTTGGAGAGCCGCCCGACCTCGAGCACGCACCCAAAGACGTTCGGACGCTCATCGCCTCGGTGAGCGAACTGACCAACACGACCAGCGCCTAACCCCGGCCTGACCGAAAGGAAGCACAATGCACACGCTCCACACCGTTCTCGACACCGTGAACTCCTTCGTCCCACTCGACGTTCCCGACCCCGGGAACGGCTCGGCCCCTCCTGGATCCGAGAAGTTCATCGCCGTTATGGGCTGGGTGAAGTGGCTCGCTCTCGGCGTCGTGATCATCGGTCTGATGATCATCGGCGCGAAGCTCGCCATCGAGAGCCGCCGCGGAGAGGGCGGAGCGCACCTCGGCTCCCTCGGCATGGCAATGGCCGGCGTGATCGTCATCGCCGGCGCCGCCAGCCTCGTCGGCTTCCTCGTCAGCTGATCGAAGGGAAAAGACGCATGTCCGACAACCAGCCATCCGAGCCGAACCCGTTCACCAGCCGGCGATTCATCCTCGCTGCGGTCATTGTCGGGGTCGTCTTGCTGTGCGCGGTCGTCCTCATCGTGAGCTCAGTGATCGGCGGGCAGGCCAAGCCGAATGCGAACTCGTCGACGGCGCCGACCAGCACACCGTCACAGTCGAGCGTCAATGAGGCGGATCGCAGCGTCTGTGGACTGCCAGGCTTTGAGAAGTCGGGGACGATCACTCAAGCGCCCAAGAGCAAGTGGGAATTGGTCGGGACGGTGGCTGCCCCCACAGATCCAAAGGGGGCGGGTCCTGGAAATGTCGAGTCCTCCGGTTTCCGGAGTTGCTACGCGCACACGCCAACAGGCGCACTTTACTCGGCGGCCAACATCATTGCGATGGGTTCGGATTCGAGTCTCCGCCACGAGGTAAGCGACAAGTTGGTTCTGCCTGGGCCGGGCCGCGACGCTGCGCTGGCTTCGGAGGGCAGCACCAGCGAAACGACCGTCCGTTACCAGATCGCCGGCTTCCGGGTTTTGTCGTATGACGGTTCCCAAGCGAAGGTCGATATTGCTGTGAACGCGGCGACAGGCCAACTCGTGAGTTTCGTCGAGAACCTCGAGTGGAGCGACGGGGACTGGAAAGTCACCCTCGACAAGAACGGCAATATGCCGATCCCGCCGTCGCCGTTGCAGAGCCTCGGCGGCTACATCCCGTGGTCGGGAGCATAAATGGCTGGCTGCGACTGGCTCGACGTCGGCTGTCAGCTCGGCGGTGTCGTTTCAAAAGCCACGAATGACAGTCTCCAGCAGCTCGTGAACAACGTGCTCGAGGGCGTCGGAAAAGCGTTTGCCGCCCTTGGGTCGGTTTGGGTTCTCGTTCCCACGCCAAACCTCACAGGTGGAGGGTCAACGTCGGCGAACCACTCCGCAGAGGGCGCTGCGGGCGCGTCCGGGTTCCTGACGATCCTCCAGTGGTCGGTGTGGATCTCCCTCGCGATCTGCGTTCTATCGCTCATCGCCGGCGGTGCGCTCCTGGCAGTGAATCGGCGTCGTGGCGACGGTGAGCGGCATTTGGGCCGCCTGGGCGTAATCCTCGGCGCGGTCATCCTGATTTCCGGAGCCTCCGCGATCGTTGCGGCTCTCCTGCCCGGGATGGGATCCTCGAACGCCTCTGATGCGGTCGGCTACATCCAAGACTCGCTCTGGTGGTACACCGGCGGTCTTGCGGTGCTCTCGGTGATCATCGCGGGCGCCCGCATGGCGTGGACTCAACGTGCGCAGGCAGGCAAGGACCTGCTGCAGTCGCTGTTCACTCTCGTCGTAGTGTCGGCCGCCGGCCTGACTGGTATCGGCCTTGCCGTAGCGGCGGCCGATGGCTTCTCGACCTGGATACTCGACGGGGCGACCGGAAAGGATTTCGGCCAGAACATCACCGCAATGATCGGCATCAGCGCAACAAGCGGCATCGGTCTGATCGCCCTGCTGATCGTCGGTATCGTCGCCACCTTCTTCACCTACATTCAAGTGATCCTGATGGTGATCCGCGGCGGCATGCTCGTGCTGCTCGCCGGGATCTTCCCCATCTCTGCCGCGTTCACAAACACGGAAACGGGCCGTTCCTGGTTCAAGAAGTGCACCGGCTGGCTGATCGCGTTCATTCTCTACAAGCCGGCCGCGGCGATCGTCTACGCGGCCGCGTTCAAGCTAACCGGCGCCGACTTGTTTAAGGATGACGGCACCGGTCTGATCAAGATCCTCACCGGTCTCGCACTCATGGCGATGGCCCTCGTGGCTCTGCCCGCTCTTATGCGGTTCGTCGCGCCAATGGTGTCTCAGGTTGGCGGTGGCGGCGGTGCCGGTATGGCTCTCGCTGCGGGTGCGGGCGCAGCGGGGGCAGAGCTCGCCACCGGCGCGATCCGCAAGGCCAACACAGGCGGCGGCTCGGGCGGCGGTGGAGGCTCGACCAGCGATCCGAAAGCCACGGGCGCATCCAACACCCCCGCTTTGAAGCCCGCGCCGGCACCGACAGGTGGCGGTAGCTCGGCTGGGACGGCGGCCACTGCAGGGAAGGCGGCGGGCGCTTCCAGCGCCGGTGGCGGAGCCGCAGCGGCAGGCCCGGTCGGTGTCGGCGTGATGGCAGCCCAAAAGGGCCTCGAGGCGGGACAGAAGGCGGTCGGTGCTGTGCGCACCGCTGCAGCAGACGCGGCCGGTGACGGCGCATCAGGAAGTAACTAGGAGTGAGCATGGCGAACACGCAACCTCAGGTCCGCACCTACGGCAACTGGCGTCGGCCGACAACCCCCGGCCTTTTGGGGCTTGGGATGGTCGGAACGATCGTGCTCTTGGCGGGCTTGGTCGCGACGGTCATCACTGTCATGTTCGGCGGTCTGGTCAACGGCGTGGTCGTGTTCGCCGTCATGGCCGGCTTCCTGCTCACCGTCGCGGTGAAGGACAAGCACGGGCAGAGTGCGCTGACCCGCACGACGAACCGTCTGAACTGGATGCGCGCCCGCTCTTCCGGGTCCAACCTGTACCGCTCGGGGCCGCTGGGCCGGACCGACTGGGGCACGGCGCAGCTGCCCGGGCTTGCAGCACAATCCCGGCTGAGCGAGTACACGGACTCTTACGGACGTCCGTTCGCGATGATCTACGTGCCCTCGGCCGGTGACTACACCGTCGTGATCGGCACGGAGCCGGACGGGGCTGCTCTCGTCGATCAGGAACAGATCGACAGCTGGGTAGCCGACTGGGGCCACTGGCTGGCGAATCTGGGGGATGAGGCGGGCATCGTCGCCGCAGCTGTGACGATCGAGACGGCTCCCGACACCGGGCGTCGTCTCCGCGGCGAGGTCAACCTGAACATCGACCCGGAGGCACCGGCCTTCGCGCAAGCGATGCTCCGCGAGGTCGTGGCGAGCTACCCGTCCGGATCGGCCACCGTCCGCGCGTACGTCTCGATCACCTTCGCCGCGGCCACTCGCGCGAACGGTCGACGTCGCGACGCCGACGAGATGGGGCGCGAACTCGCCGCCCGCCTGCCCGGACTGACTCAGGCGCTGTCGGCAACCGGTGCGGGTGCTGCGCGTCCTCTGGGTGCGCAGCAGCTGTGCGAGGTCATTCGGACCGCGTATGACCCGGAGATTGCCGAGTTGATCGACGATGCGCACCAGTCGGGTGAGCCGTTCGAGCTGCGCTGGTCGGACGTAGGACCATCCGGTGCTCAGGCGAATTGGGACAGCTACCGGCACGACTCTGCTCTGTCGGTGACTTGGCAGATGACGGAAGCTCCCCGCGGCATCGTGCAGGCGAACATCCTCACTCGGTTCCTGGCGCCGCACCGCGATATCGCCCGTAAGCGGGTGACGTGGCTGTACCGCCCGATCGACGTCGCCAGGGCCGCTGCGATCGTTCAGTCCGACTTGCGGGCAGCGAGCTTCAACATGACGTCCAGCGACCGGCCCACCGCTCGCGACGTCGTGGGAACGCGCGCCGCGATGGCGACGGCCGAGGAAGAGGCGAACGGTGCCGGCCTGGTGAACTTCGGCATGGTCGTTACCGCTACGGTGACTGACCCGACGCGGGCCGCGGACGCTAAAGCGGCGATCGAGAACCTGTCAGCCACGGCCCGCCTCCGTTTGCGGGTCGTCACCGGTGCTCAGGATTCTGCGTTCGCGGCGGCGCTGCCGCTGGGAATCGTGCTTCCCAAGCACCTGAAGTTGCCGGCCGAGTTGCGAGGGGCGCTCTGATGACCACCTGGTTCAAGAAGCTCTCCCGCTCGAGCAACCGCATCGAGCGGGCCGCTGCGCAAGCTGCGGCACCGTCGCCGGTGACGCCGCGGCGTCCACCGGCTCGGGGCTACCCGGGACGCGGCCGCGGCGAGACGATGGTGATTTCCGCCGCACCGGAATGGCGCGGCACCACCGTTCAGGTGTGCGGGCTCTGGCCGTTCGGTGTCGGCACGGGTGCGCCGATGATCGGTGTGCCGCTTGGCCGGCACCTGGTCAATCGGGGCACCGTCTGCTGCGACCCGATTTCGTGGTTCCAGCGGGCGAACCTGATTTCGAACCCGTCAGCGTTCGTGCTCGGAAAGCCGGGACTCGGCAAGTCCACGATCGTGCGCCGGATGGCGACCGGCCTCGCCGGGTACGGCGTCCAGCCGCTCGTGCTGGGCGACTTGAAGCCGGACTACGTGGATCTGATCGAAGCTCTCGGCGGCCAGGTGATCCGCCTCGGCCGCGGCCGCGGGTTCTTGAACATCCTGGACCCGGGCGAAGCAAAGGAGGCCGCGCAGCTGCTCCGCGATGCGGCTCACGCCGAGCGTGAGGCTGCCGCGGAGGAAGAGACGGAGCTCGCGCAGCTGCGCGCGCTCCAAACGCCGGAAGATCCCGACCGTGCACAGCTGATCCGCGAGCGGATCGCTGCCCTGGTCGGCTCCATCACGACCCGTGCGGAGCGTGCCAAGCGCGACGACGAGCTCGCGGCGGAGGTGCTGCAGGATGCTCACGGCCGCCGCCTCACGATGGTGTCGGCGCTGCTTACGATCATGCGCAAGACGCCTCCCACGGATCGTGAGGAGACGATCGTCGACCGGGCGTTGAAGCTGCTCGACGAGCATCACGAGGGCGTTCCGGTGCTCAAGGATCTCCTTGAGCTGATCCGTCAGGCACCGCCCGAGCTGCGCGCCGTCGCGCTCGACCGTGGCGACCGCGCCCGCTATGACGCGATCACGGAGGACCTGGAAGCCTCGCTCATCGGCCTAACGACCGGCGGCCGTCTGGGTGAGCTGTTCTCCAGGCAGACCTCGACGCCGATGCGCCGTGACCGCCCCGTGGTCTACGACGTCTCGACGATCGACGACTCCGAAACGGACCTGCAGGCGGCCGTGCTGTTGGCCTGCTGGTCAGCAGGATTCGGCACCGTCAACGTGTCGAACGCTCTGGCGGATGCCGGTCTGGAACCGCGCCGCCACTACTTCGTGATCCTCGACGAGCTGTGGCGTGCACTGCGCGCTGGACGCGGCATGGTCGACCGCGTAGACGCGCTGACCCGCCTGAACCGTCAGCGCGGCGTTGGCATGGCGATGATTTCGCACACGATGAGTGACCTCATGTCGCTACCCACCGAGGAAGACCGGATGAAAGCCGCCGGGTTCGTCGAGCGATCCGGCATGGTCATCTGCGGCGGGCTTCCATCCAAGGAAATGCCGCTGCTCAACAGCGCGATCAGCATGTCCCGCGCCGAGCAAGAGATGCTTCAGGGCTGGCAGGACCCGCCCGCCTGGGACCCGATCACCGGGCAGGAGGCCGACCCTCCCGGCCGCGGCAAGTTTCTGATCAAAGTCGGTGGCCGCCCGGGCATCCCGTTGACCGTGGAGCTCACCGACGCCGAGCTTCACATCAACGACACGAACAAGCTGTGGCACGCCGTCTCCCGCACGGGCACGGTCGGCCGGGGGGTACCAGCGTGAGCCCAACGAACCGGATGAAGGAGCCGTCAGCCGCGGGTGACGGCGCCCTGGTCTGGGTGTTCATCGGAATCGTCGTGGTCCTCGTCGGCGGCCTCTGGGCGTCCGTCACGCTCGGCTCGAAGCTCGACGGAGTGAACCCCGGGCTGCCGCTGAACCCGTTCACAGTGTTCTTCGGCACGTTGAAGGGCACGTACGTGTGGCCGCCATCGGCCACCTGGATCCTCATCGTCGCCGCCGTGATCGTCGTCGCGTTCGCGATCGTCGTCATAGTGGCGATCGCCAAGCGCCGGCGGCGCCGCTCACGCGTCGACCACGCGGCCGGCCACATGGGCCGCGGCCGCGACCTCGCGGCCCTGTCGACCAAGGGCGCCAAGAGCACCGCGCAGCGGCTCGGAGTCGCTGGCTGGCTCGGTGTACCGATCGGCATCACCGTCGCCGGCCGTCGGTGGCTCTACGGCTCCCCAGAGGACATGCACGTCGACGTGTGGGGCCCACGTACCGGTAAGACGACCTCCCGGGCAATCCCTGCGATTCTCAGCGCCCCCGGCGCGGTCATCGTCACCTCGAACAAGCGTGACGTGCTTGACGCGACCCGCGACGTTCGCGCGTCGAAGGGCACCGTGTGGGCGTTCGATCCTCAGGGGATCGCCCTAGAAGCACCGTCATGGTGGTGGAATCCGCTGTCCTATGTCACCGATGAAGAACAGGCAGCGAAGTTGGCCAACCACTTCGCCTCCGGCTCCCGCGCGGGCGACGCCCGCGCGGATGCCTACTTCGACCCCGCGGGGCAGGATCTCCTGGCCGGCCTGCTCCTGGCGGCCGCGCTGGACAATCTGCCGATCACTCAGGTGTTCACCTGGACCACCAGGCCGAGCGACGAGAAGGCGATCGACATTCTCCGCGACCACGGCTACGACCAGGTGGCCGATGCGGTGGCCGGCTACGTGTTCGCTGCGCCCGATCAGCGCTCCGGCGTGTTCGGCACGGCGCAGCAGATGGCGTCGTGCTTAAAGAGTCGGAAGATCGCCGCCTGGGTAACGCCGACTGGCGGGAACTTCGGCGGCGATCGGCGGCCGCACTTCGATCCGCACGTGTTCGTGCGCAGCTCGGACACCCTCTACAGCCTCTCCAAGGAAGGGAAGGGCACCGCGGGCCCTCTCGTGACCGCGCTCACCGCTGCGACGATCGAGGCCGCGGAGCAGCTGGCAACCACGCAAGCGGGCGGCCGCCTGGCCACGCCGATGCTGGGCGTGCTCGATGAGGCGGCGAACGTCTGCCGGTGGGAGGCCCTGCCGGATCTGTACTCGCACTATGGGTCGCGCGGCATCGTCCTGATGACCATCCTGCAGTCCTGGTCTCAGGGCGTGGAGGTGTGGGGCCGCAACGGTATGCGCAAGCTGTGGTCCGCCTCGAACGTGAAGGTCTACGGCGGCGGCGTGGCCGAGACCGATTTCCTGGGCGAAATGTCGCAGCTGATCGGTGACCACGACAGGCGCACCGCCTCCGTGAGCGTTGGCCGTGGCGGACGCTCGACGTCCAACTCGATTCGTCGTGAACGCACGATGGATGTTGCCGACCTGGCCGCGCTTCCGCGCGGCCGCGCCGTGGTGTTCGCCTCGGGTGCTCCGGCGACGTTGGTTGAGACGGTCCCGTGGATGCGCGGTGACCAGGCCGACGCGGTACGCGCGTCGATCGCCGCCCATGACCCCGCCAACGGCGCTGCTGTGGATCCTAGCGCCGCCCTCAGCACGTCTGATGGTTCGGCTGGCGCGCAGGCCTGGCTCGACGCGGCTGCGTCACGAGAGGACCGGCTGTGAGCTACGAGGACGAGATGCGCGACGACGAGTTCGACGATCAAGGCACTGCGGTCAACGATGCCGGCGATGGGCCAGAGCCGGACCTGTTCTACGGCTCGGTCGACGAGTTCGTGCGCGAGTACCTGATCAAGGTGTACCGGCGTCCTGTGGGCGCTCAGGGCGGAATGAAGTGGGCTGCGCGCTGGTGGGAGTACCCCGAAGCGCTCAGCCGCCTCGACGCGCTCTGGCGCTCCTGGGAGCATCTACGGCTCGACCCTGCAACAGGGATGAGCGTCTGGTGGCGTGATCACGCCGACCACCACATGCCCGCGCTACTCAGCCCGAACGGGCCATTCGCTGCATCGGACGATCAGAACAAGCGCGGCGAGCCGCTGCCCTACGAGGCTCCGCCCGCGGGCTTGTTCCCGGACATGCGCCGATCCCACTGACCACCTTCCTGCGTGGCGGCCCGTTTGATGAGTCCGGCCTCTGTCAACAAAGTCACAGTTGCCAAGGGCGAGGTCCACAGGTGCGAGTCCCAGCCCTGGATAGTGGCGCTCTCTACACTGGCCCGGCTGTCGTCGATGTACAGAATGGAGGCGGCGGGAAGCTCGAGTTCCTGGGTGACGCGGTGGTAAATGGCTGGATCGGGCTTGGCTAGACCGAGTTCGGCTGAGAAGAACCAGTCGGTTACCCAGGGCGCCCATTCGCCCTGTCTGCAAGCGGCTGCCATCTCGATGGTCGCGTTGGAGAGGATCCCGATGCGTGTGCCAGCCTCGTGGAGTCCACGGAGTAATTCTCTCGCGTCGGCTCTGATCGTGGTCCATGATTCGGTGTCGATACGAATTAGGTCTTCGAGCGCGTCGCCGGTTGCCGGCACACCCAGGCTCTCGAGCACGTCGGTCCAGTAGGTAATTGTGTCCAGGCCGAGGTCGTACTCAAGTCGCCTCAGCCAATATGCCCGCTCGAATGACTCGGGTTCGTGCGCGACTCGCGCGGCCAGCCGCTCGATCATGCCGGTGGGGGTGGAAAGAACTTCCCCCAGGTCGAACACAACGATCCGCGGGCTCCTCTCGCCGGCTCGTTGGTCGCCAGCGGTCGGTTCAGTCATGGAACCCTCCTTCGATGCCCGCGCCGACGAGTTCCAGCGGCCGCATCGGCGTAGCTGGTGTACCGATTCCCAGCCAATAGAAGCTCTGCGTCGCGAGGGTAAGTGTGAGCTCACCGTCCGCTTCGACGGAGGGGAATTCGCCACCTCCGAAGAGATCGATCACCGGCGCCTCCTGGTCTTCGACCGGCAGATTGATGCGGACCGTGACTGGGTTGTGGGAGAAGGAGAACACGCAAAGGATGCGATCGGCATGTTCGCGATCAGCACGGGGATTCGATCGGATGAAGGCGAGAACAGAGCTGTGGTCGGTTTCGAGTACCTGGATCGAGCCCAGGCTGAATGTCGGGTGCGCTTTGCGGATGTGGATCATGTTCCGAATCCAGTGCAGGAGCGACCGTGACTGCGCGAGCTGCGATTCCACGTTGACGAGCGCGTAGTTGTAGACCAGCGATTGCACGACAGGCAGATAGAGCTTGCCGGGGTCGGTGGTGGAGAAGCCTGCGTTGCGGTCGGGGGTCCATTGCATCGGCGTGCGCGAGGAATCGCGGTCGGGCAGCCAGATGTTGTCGCCCATTCCGATTTCATCGCCGTAGTACAGGAATGGTGACCCGGGAAGGGAGAACAACAGCGCGTGGGCTAGTTCCAGTTCGGCGCGGGAGTTGTCCAGCAGCGGCGCGAGGCGTCGTCGGATGCCGACATTGACGCGCATGCGAGGGTCGTAGGCGTACCAGCCGTACATGGCGTGCCGGTACTCCTCGCTGACCATTTCGAGCGTCAGCTCGTCGTGGTTGCGCAGGAAGATCCCCCAGGCGGCACCTTCCGGCTTCGGTGTGACGTCGGACAGCACTCGTTCCAGCTCCGCTGCGGACTGCGATCGCAGTGCATAGAAGATGCGCGGCATGATCGGGAAATCGAACGCCATATGGCACTCGGGTTCTTCCTCCGAGCCGAAGTATTCAGCGACTTCGGCTGGCCATTGGTTAGCTTCCGCGATGAGCACTCGCCCTGGCTATTCCTGGTCGATCATCGCCCGTAACCGGCGCAGAACGTCGTGGGTCTCGGGTTCGCTCTCGCCGGTTCCTTCGTCGGATTCGTAGAGGTAGGGGATGGCGTCGAGTCGGAACCCGTCCACGCCGAGGTCGGCCCAGAAGCGGACCACGTCGAGTAGGGCGTCGATGACGCGTGGGTTGTCGAAGTTGAGGTCGGGTTGGTGCGAGAAGAAGCGGTGCCAGTAGAACTGCCGGCGAACGGGGTCGAAGGCCCAGTTGGAGTCTTCGTAGTCGGGGAAGATGAGCCGCACCTGACTGCGCGATTCGTCGGTGTCGCGCCAGACGTAGAAGTCGCCGTAGGGCCCGTCGGGGTCGGAACGGGATTGCTGGAACCATTCGTGTTGGTCGCTGGTGTGGTTCATCACCAGGTCGATGACGATGCGCATATTGCGTGCGTGCGCCCGGGCGATCAGCTCGCGGACATCGTCGACGGTGCCGAAGTCAGGGTGGACGGACAAGTAGTCGGAGACGTCGTAGCCGCCGTCGCGAAGCGGTGAAGGGAAGAACGGGGGAAGCCAGAGGGCGTCGATTCCGAGCCATTGGAGGTAGTCGAGTTTCGAGATGAGCCCGGCGAAGTCGCCTGTCCCGTCGCCATTGGCATCGACGAATGACCGGACCATCACTTCGTAGAAGACGGCCGATCGGTACCACTGCAGGTCGTGCTCGACGCCGGGAACGTGGGGCAGGCTCATGATGACTCCTCGCGGGTGCGACAAGACAGTCGTCTTCCAGATGGAGACGAGGTGATCGGGGGAGAGCAGATGCGGATGCCGCGCAGAGGTGCGCAGTCGCTCGCCTGCTTGTTAGAGCTGGAGGGTGCGGTGCCGGGTCGTTAGATGCGTCCGGCGATGGACCGTGCGGGCACTGGTCCGGTGGTGCGGCCGACGATCAGCTCGCCGCGCAGCAGGATGCCGCCGGCGTCGACGTGGTTGTCGTGGAGGCGGTCGTCGAGAAGCTTGACGGCCGCGGCCGCCATCGCGTCAACCGGAATCCGGTACGTCGTCAAGCCAAAGACCTCGTGGTCGAACGGTGGGACGCCGTCGTAACCGGTGATGGAGATGTCTTCAGGGACAGACAGCCCAAGCCGCCCGGCAGCCGCGATCGCGTCGAAGGCCACCCAGTCACTTGGGCACAGGATCGCGGTGACACCAGCAGTGTGCAGCGCACCGACCACTTCGGTGAGGTCCTGGTCGACTTCGATCCTCTCGAACCCGGAAAGCAGCCCTTGATGCTCGAGTTCGTCTCGCATCCAGGAGATGCGCGCCCATTGCGTTGGTGACTGTTCAGGAGACAGGGCCAACAAAGCGATGGAGCGATGGCCGAGGCTGACAACGTGGTCGATAAGGGTGCCCGCCGCTCGGGGATCCGGGACGATATATGGAACTCCCGGGTTGGAGGGCTGGCCCATCTGCCCGACGAGTACCAGCGGGACACGCGAGGCCACCTGGCGAATCGTGCGCGGATCGACGTTCGGCGCCGCTACGGCAAGGCCCGCGGTGTGCAGATCAGCCATCAGGTTCAACGAGCGCAAGTTCGCTTCGTCCGGCTGATCACCGGAGGCGAGGGACATCACCTGGTAGCCCCGCTCGCCGGCGCTCTCTTCGAACGCTCCGGCGAGGTGGGCGTAGAACGGCGAACGGGTGTGTCGCAGAAACAGTCCGAGGATTGTCGAGGAGCTCGCATTGAGACTGCGCGCGAGCTGGTTTGGCACGAAATCGAGTTGCTCGATCGCGTGCATAACCTTGTCGAGATTCTCTGGGCTCACCCCGCCCTGCCCCAATACAGCCCGCGAGGCGGTGGACTTCGAGACTCCAGCCAGAGCGGCAACGTCCCGGATCGTACTCGACCGGCGACCACGCTGCATGTCGAGGCCGGATGGCATGGACGTCATACTACCAACCCCTCTTTCCGTCCTGCGGCTGCTGCTTCATGCGTTACGCCGTTTCTGCCAGGTTGGTAGCGAATGTCGGGAACCGGGCCATGAATTCGGCATTCGATTCAAGGAGTTCGCGGGCGTACGCCGGCGAGTTGGAGGCCGTGGCGTCCACGTCGACCTCCACGATCCGGCGGACATCGCCGGGGCCTTCGATCAGGGATGCGGCGACGCGGCGGCCGCTGGCGTGTAGCTCGTCGACGAGCTCGGTAGTGAGCTGGGGCACGGGGATGTAAACGGTCGTGACCTGGAGCCGGTCTGCGTGATCGCGCCAGTTCTCGGTGACATCCGGTACATGGAGGGCGAGTCCCCGCGCCCCGCCGATCCACTCGTCGCGGAAGTCGGCCAGCGACAAGGGATCGAAGCTCGTGATCAGACACCGGTCGCGGTCCCCTACGGGTCGGTTACGGAGGAACCTGGCCAACGGACGGGCGGCGGCGGGTGCTTTGATTTCGACCTGCAACAGGGCGCTTGTCGAGTCGAGGGTCTCAGCGAACGTCGGAATGGTCTGCCCGTGGCCGAGGTCAATGCTTCGCAGCTGGTCGAAGGTGAGCCGCTCGATCGGTGTGTCGAGGAATGGTGTTTGGGCGGCGGCGGTTCGACGCACGGTGTGGTCGTGCAGGATCACGAGTTCACCGTCGACGGTTGTGCGGACGTCCAGCTCGATCTCGTCGACGCCGATTCGTTCGGCGCTGGCGAATGAGATGAGTGTGTTCTCCGGCGCGGCGGCCATGTTGCCTCGGTGTCCGCAGAGTACGAACCTACGTTCGTCAGTCATGGTGGGTTCCTTCATCGTTGAGCAAGGGTTCGAGGGCGTCGGCGAGCGGGGCGTCGGCGACGAGCAGCAGTCCGAGGCTGGGCGGTCCGCCTCGAGCACCGCGGAGGACAGCGCCGGCTTGCTTGGCGATGAGGCCAGCGGCGGCGTAGTCCCAGATCGGTAGTCGGCGCCCGGCGTGGGCGTCTGTGCGGCCTTCCGCAACGCCGCAGACGTCCAGCGCGGCCGATCCGACGAGCCGGAGATCTCGGATGCGTGGGGCGAGAGCGGCGAAATCGCGCAGGACCCGCTCACGAATTTCGAGGTCGTACGGAATGCCGGCCGAGACCAACGCTTTGTGGAGCGGCACGTCGGTGTTGACGTGCAGCTCCTGGTCGTTGCGGTGAGCGGGGTGACCGGCGGCCGCCGTGTACACGGTGCCGAGCATGGGTGCGTGAACGCAGCCAGCGAGCGAGACGCGTCGACCGTTGTCGGCTTTCACGGTGGCGGCGATCGAGACGGCATAGCTTGGCGACCCGTAGAGGTAGTTCACGGTCCCGTCGATCGGGTCGACGATCCAGGTGACGCCGCTGATTCCTTCGGCTTCTCCACCCTCTTCACCGAGCACACCGTCGTCAGGTCGTGCA
Source organism: Leifsonia sp. NPDC058292 (assembly GCF_042880955.1). Lineage (NCBI taxonomy): Bacteria > Bacillati > Actinomycetota > Actinomycetes > Micrococcales > Microbacteriaceae > Leifsonia > Leifsonia sp. NPDC058292. The sequence continues at coordinate 34,175 of NZ_JBHVYL010000028.1, read as the reverse complement.
TCGGCAAGGCGGCGGCGGATCAGCGCCTCGACTGCGGTGTCAGCCTGGGTGACGATGTCCAGGTCGTTCGACTTCGTCGCCTGCACCTTGATGCCGCCGGCTCGCATGTCCGCTGCGAGTGCGGCCGCTTCGCCGGCGATCCCCTGGGCGAGGCCGAGGAGCTCCAGAACGTCCACGTCGCTCACTTCAGCCCACTCGTGGCGAAGCTGGAGACGAAGTTCCGTTGCAGGAGCAGGAAGATCAGGATCATCGGGAGGGCGGCCATGACGCCGGCCGACATGAGGACGTTCCAGTCGGTGACGGCGGTTCCGCGGAGCAGGGCGATGCCCGGGCCGAGGGTGAGCTGGTCGACGTCGCGGTTGACGACGATCGGCCACAGCAGTTCTTTCCATTCATTCAGGACGGTCAAGATCGCCAGAGCAATGAGCCCGCTGCGACTGACCGGCACGACGATGGTGAACAGAATGCGGGCGTGTGAGGCGCCGTCGATCCGGGCGGCCTCAATCAGTTCGCGAGGGATGCCCCGGAAGAACTGGTAGAGCAGGAACACTCCGAACACGTCGAAGATGTTCGGTAGGACGAGCGCCGCGAGCGTGTTCGTCAGGTGCAGCGCGGAAACGATCGAGAAGCTCGGGATGATGAAGATGTCGCTCGGCACCATGATCAGCGTGAGGACCACCAGGAGGATGATCCGGGCGCCGCGCACTTTGATGATGGCCAGGGCGTAGGCGGCGAGTGAGCAGATGATGAGGGTAAGGAGTGCCCGCCCGATCGATACCACGACGGTGTTTCCCAGCAGACGCAGGAACGGCAGTTTCTCGAGCACCTGCTGTACGCCGTCCAGGGTCGGCGGAGTCGGGATCACCGACGGCGGAATCTGGAGGGTTTGCGCGGTCGTCATCAGGGCAGTGATGACCATCCACGCGAACGGCGCGAGGATCACCAGCCCCACGACGACGACCATGAGGTAGGTCCACCAACGGACGCGAAGCTGCATCAGCCGTCCTCTCCATAGTGTACGAATCGGCGCTGCAGCCGGAACATGACCAGCGAAACCACGAGGATCAGCACGAACAGGACCAGCGAAATGGCCGCGGCGTATCCGCGTTGCCCGACTCCAAGGAACGCGAGCTGGTAGTAGTAATAGAGAACCGTCATCCCGAAGTTCACCGACGTCGATTGCTCCGGGGGCAGCAGCAGGTAAACGACGTCGAAGAGCTTGAGAACGCCGATGGTCGTGGTGAGGATGACGAAGAACAGTGACGGTCCGAGCAGCGGAACCGTGATGGAGAAGAACCGGCGCACCGGGCCGGCACCATCGAGCGTCGAGGCCTCATAGACCTCCGTCGGGATGTCCTGCATGCCGGCGTAGAGGATGATCGTGGGCACGCTGAACGACAGGTACACGACAGCGACGGTGACGATGACCGCTACTCCAGTGGAGCTTCCGAGCCAGCTGACGGGCGACCCACCGAGTCCTTTGATGGCCGCGTTGATGAGGCCGTACTGGGTCTGGAAGAGCCAGCCGAACGCGAAGATGATCGCGGTTGGGAGGCACACGGCCGGCAGGAACACGATCGCGCGGAACGCGGTCTCACCCCGGAATCGGCGCTGCATGAGTGTCGCGCACAGCAAGGACACGATCACGACGGCGGGGACCGCCAGGATGCAGAACTTGAAGGTGTTGACCAGCGCGACACCGAACTGGCTGTCGGAGAACAGGTCTTGGTAGTTCTGCAACCCGTTGAAAGTTGGCGGGCCGAACGCGCCGGCCTTTTGGAAGGACAGCCAGACGTTGTAGCCGAATCCGTAGAACCGGAATACGAGCAGGCCGATGAACAGGGGCGCGAGAAACAGGAACCCGACGAGCGTGTCCCGCCGGCCGAGGCCGCGGCGCTTGATGCGCCGCGACCTCGGCTGGACGCCCACGGAGGGCGCGCCCACGGGGGGCAGGGTTTTGGTTGAACTCAACGGAGCGCCTTGTCGAGGATCTGGTCGATTCCCTTAGTCGCGTCAGAGGCGGAGATGGAGCCGGACCAGTAGGGGCCCATCTCCGTGCTCTCGATCTGCGGGTTGGACGCGCGGGTGGCCGGGAACTCGGACGACGTGCGGAGGTACGTCTGCTTCTGCGCTGCGGTCAGTGCGGCGCTGAGTCCGACGATCTTGGAGTTCGCTCCTACGAACGCGTCGAGGGCGCTCTTGGCGGTGTTGGCCGGGATGCCCGCTCCGCCGGCGGCGTGCAATTCAGCACCCTTGGTGGAGGTCAGGAACTCGATCAGCTTCCACGCTGCGTCTTTGTTCTTCGAGTTGGCGTTCATGACATACGAGAGCCCGTTGGTGTCGGTGAATGCCTTCCCGTCGACCGACGGCACGCGCACTGCGTGGAAGGTGCCCTCCGGGGCGCTTGCCTGCGACAACAGGCTGAGGTTCCATGAGGGGATCTCCGCCATCGCTGCCGTGCCGGAGATGAGCGCCGTCACCGGGTTGTAGTCGGCCGAGTCGGCGATCTTGGTGATCAGGCCGTCGTCTTGCAGGCTCTTGATCATTCCGAGCGCCTTCTCGCCTTCGGGGGACGCGACCGTGGCTTTACCGGCCTTGACGACGGTCCCGCCGAGCGAGTGAATCAGGCTCGACACACCGAAGTTGAACTGGTGGTCGTAGAACAGCGGTGCGTCGGAGGTCGTCTGCTTGGCCTTGAGCTCCTTGGCGATCTTCACCATGTCGTCCCAGGTCCAGTCGTTGGTGGGGACGTCGGTGACGCCGAGCTTCTTGAACGCGGCCGTGTTGTAGACCAGGGTCCACGTGTCCTGGTCCTTCGGGATGCCGTACTGCTTGCCGTCGAACTTGTAGAGGTTCGCGATCTTGGCGGGATAGTCCGACAGTTTGACGCCGGACTGCTTGATGTACTTGTCCAGGGGCTCGAGAGCGCCGTTGGTCGCGTACTGCACCGCCAGCGAGCTCTGCCACATCACATCGGGGCCCTCGCCGGCGCCGAGGGAGGCGTCGAGCTTCGTGTAGTACTGGTCCTGCGGAACCTGCTGCAGAGACACCTTGATCTTCGGGTACTTCGCTTCGAACCCGTCGACGGCCTTCTGGACGCCCGGAGTCTGAGCGGGGTCCCAGATCATCAGGCTGAGGTTGGCAGCTTCGTCGCTACCCGTCGACGACTGCGACGAAGGTGTGGACGAACAGCCTGCAATGGCAAGAGTGAACGCGATCGCGACAGCTGTTCCGCTAACGATGCGCTTGAACCGGGTGGGGGACATTTGTTGTGGGGCCTTTCAAATCGACAGTGATTGGGACCGGTCCCGATCACAGCAGCAAACCAAGCTGCTGTCAAGTGCTCGGGACCGGTCCCACGATAGTCTCATGGAGCTAAATAGCAAATAACGATTGGGTTAACGTCTGGTATCGTCGCTGCAACGCGGGACCGGTCCCAGTAGACGGACTGGTCTGCTTTTGCCGTTTCCTGAGCGGGAACGGCCAACCCATCCGGGATCAATCCCGCAGTGGCGCACAGCTAGTCGCGGGGAGAGGAGACCAGTGATAGGAATCGACGTTCTGCTTGACCTATCCGTACGGATTGTCGTTGCCATCGCCTTGGGGGCCGCCATCGGCCTTGAACGACAGTGGCGGCTCAGGACGGCGGGCATCCGAACCAACGCCTTGGTGTCGGTCGGAGCAGCGCTCTTCGTCATCGTCGGATCGGTGAGCCTAGAGGGCAACGAGGCGACGCATGTGGTTGCAGACCCAACTCGTGTCGCCGCGCAAGTCGTTTCAGGTATCGGCTTCTTGGGCGCCGGCGTCATCCTCCGCGATGGATTCAACATCCGCGGGCTCACCACCGCGGCGACACTCTGGTGCGCCGCCGCGATCGGCTCTCTCGCAGGCGCCGGCATGGAGATATTCGCTCTCGTCGGCAGCGCCGCGATCATCGCCACCAATACTCTCCTTCGACCGGTCAGCCGAATGGTCAACCGGCGATTCGGTCACCACGATCCCGCGCAGGACAACTCCGCGGACGAAGATGAAGCCGAAAGTGACTACATGCTCGAAGTCGTCACGTCCGAGAAGAGTGAACAGCGCGTTCGGGCGCTCGTCCTCCAGACGATCGACCAGCCCGGGTACATGCTTCATTCACTGGACATCAGGCCGACCAAGGAATCACGGGTGAAGGTGCTCGCCGGCATTACCTCTCAGACCGCTGGTGACACGGCCGGCCTCCAAGCGGCGGTACAGAGAATCAGCCTCGATCCCAAAGTGGTCTCAAGTCGCTGGTGGCCGGCAGAGTCGGAAGACTGACCGGCCGAATCTGTGACGATGGTCAGATGACGCTCGAGCTGAACTGGTTGCCGAAGCACCAAGAACACGTGCTCGCCACGCTGGCTCAAGCCGATCGTCACATCGACATCGTTGCAGCGCTGCTCTATGACCACACCAAGGCAGGCACATTCGACCTCGAGAATGTGCGCATCGGGAAAGTGGTCAAGACGCGCATCACAGCGGTTCATCGATTCCGGATGCCGTTTCACGAACCGTGCCTGGGCGCCAAGTTTGATCGCTCCGACGACGTCCCTTTAGAGTTCTCGTACGAAGTCGGCGATCGCCTCTATGTCCTCGGTTGTCGTTTCGACGTGTGGGCTGAAGCGCAGGATATAGCCCCCGTGCATGTCTGCTGGGGCCCGATGCCAGGGGCAGGCCGTGGCGAGGACGCCACGCCGTAGGAGGGTTGCGGCGGCGCCGGGTACGTCGGTACCGGTTTGGCGTGGCTTCAAAGCAACGATGGCCCCCGGGGCATTTCCCGCATCACTTAACTCCCAAGCAGCAACGTCGCTTAGAGCATTCCGAAGGGCGCTGCCGATCGCCTGGAGGCGTTCTCTGATGCGCTCAGGCCCGAGTTCGAGATACTCGTCCACTGCCGTCGCGAGTCCCACGCGGCCCGCGATGAATGCTTCGCGGCTCCCCAGTCGGCTGATGGGGCGATCGTCCCCCGGCCAGTTCTCTTTGCTGAGCGCTGGCGCGACAGGACGGAGTGAGGATTGCCACGGCTCTCGCACCGCCAGGTACCCGACCCCGCGTGGTCCGCACATCCACTTGCGTCCAGTTCCGTAGATGGCTGCTGCGCCAGGCTCGATATCGATTTGGCCGAGGGCTTGCGCGGCGTCAACGATGAGGGGCACTTCATATCTGTCGCACAGCGAGGCCGCCTCCGACAGGGGTTGGACGATCGCTCGGTGAGAGGTCATCGCGACCAGATGCACTGCTGCTGGGCGGCCCAGCTGCAGCTTCGCCTCGAGCGCGTCGAGGTCGAGGACCCCGCTTGCGTCAGTGTCCAGCCAATTAATTCGCAGGCCGTAATCCCCAAACGCGGCGACGTTCGGTCCCCATTCGGAACGCGTCGCCCATACCTCGCTACCTGGTGTCAGGCGCGGAAACGCTGCTATCAATTGCGCGATGGCATTGGAGGAGCTTTCCGTGAACGTCACATCTGATGCAGTGAACCCTCCGAGGAGGCTTCCCAGGCGAGCACGCAAGAGTGCCAACTCGTCTGCCACGGAGGCTTCGGCCACGTAGCCGCCGCGGATGGATTCCTCCGCAAGGTGCTCGGCGATGCGCGTTTGCACGGCACGGCTTGTGCGACCCGCCGCCGCCGAGTCGGCGTGCAGCAATGCCGGTGGATGGCGCCTGGCTTGCCAGGCGTGTGCAAGATCGTCGTGAGGTAACACAGACAACACTCCTTCGGCCGGAAAGGCGGTCGTTCCTATCATCAGGGAGCAGCGACGAGGAATTCGACTGCATGGCTGATGACGTTCGGATCTCTCAGGATCCGCTGATGGCCGAGGCCGGTCGTGGTGAACAACTCGGCGCTAGGCCAGCTCTGCAACAGAGCAGTTGCTTCCGAGTACGGGATCTCCTTGTCTTCGCGGTCATGGATCACCAGCGTTCGAGGTCTTGTGCGGGTCACGCTTCGCGGGTCGAAGTCTGAGAGCGGCCGTCCGGCGAGTCGTTCGATGCCGGCCAGCAATCGGCTCATCGTTCGAGGCCTAATACCCACAAGCCTTGCCATTCCCCGGATGCTCGTCATCGGGTCGACACTAGGGGATACGCAAACGAGGCGTTCGAAATCAAGACCATCTCGGATTGCGACTCCGGTAATCGTCCCGCCGTAGGAGTGGGCGACTACTGCGAACGGCCGGCCGTATTGAGCCGAGACCGCTTGAAGGGTCTGGATGAATTCCACTCCGTTGCCACGGCCTCGTCCTTGCACGCTCGGGCCGGAGTCGCCGTGACCGGGCACGTCGAACGCGAGGACCTGGAAGCCAGCCTCGACGAGCGGCGCGATGAACTGGCCAAGCTGCCCGCGCCACCCGCCCCAGCCGTGCACCAGATAGACGCGGGGTCCGTTGCCCCAGGTCTCCACAACAACGCATCGGCCACCGACATCAAGTCGGGTCACGGTCCCCGCGTTCGGCCGTTCGTCTCTACGGCGGCCCGGATTACCAGGGAGGGTGCACCAGAGATCCAGTGCGATGCGTGCGCCGACTTCCGGCGCGACGCCCTCCAGCACGGCGAACGTTGTACGGAGAGCTGCCAGCTTCAGTACCGGCGCGACCTTCAGGCTGCGGCGGAGCAGGCGGTTGGCTTTGTTCATGATTCGTCCTCGGAACGAGCTGCGGCGACTTCGGTGATGCAGTCAGCGAGTGCTGCTAGGGCAGCCTGTCGACCAGTGTTGACGGCGTCGCGCAGAACGGCTTCTCCCCGCTCGGTACGGCCCACGTTCACGCTGCCAATCGGGGGACGGATTTGCAGGGTCGCCGGGTGCTCCGCCAGCAGGCGCTCTTCCTCCGCTCTCACGGCTTGCCTGTCGAGCCATGGGTCAAGCGCCCCCGGCGCGTATTTGGCGAACCATCTCGTCAAGATCAGGCGCTGGAGACGATCTGGCGCGGACACTTTCTCATCGCTCCGTCTAGTGCGAAGCGCAACGATATGGGTGGCGTCTTGCGCGAGCGCGGTTCGGATGGGGACGGGTTCGCTCACGCCCGCGTCGACGAAACGCCGGCCTTCCACCTCGATGGGTTCGCCGGCGAGTAGGGGCATCGCGGTCGAGGCACGCAGCGCGGCTTGCAGACTCTCCTGGTCATGAAATCGCCCGTAGAGGTCGGTCGCTTGGCCAGTGAGGGCGTCGGTGGCGATGGGATGAAACTCGACGGGACTAGCAAGCACCTTGGGAAAGTCCATGAGATGGATTTCGGTGTACACGGTATGGATCAGGAAGTGCGTGTCCACGACGGGCAGTCGACGCAGTGCCCGCCGAAGATCGATGGTTGTCCGCATGACGATCGGGTCCCACCAGGCGTGCACGGTGCTTTCCGCGCGACCGCTCAACAGCCAAGCCGCGCTCAGTGCTCCGGCCGAGCTGCCATAGACCGCGTCGAAAAGCGGCAACAGGCCGTGCTTCTCGATGGCGATCGTCATGCCGCTCGAGAAGGCGCCGCGAGAGCTCCCGCCTTCGATTAGCAGCACGAGTCGGGCGTCATCGTCGCGCCGTCCGGGAAGACTCTGTTTCCGCTTCCGTTCGCGCAGGAGCTGGAGGACCTGATCTGTCACACGGATACTGTAACACCGTTCTGTAACCGTGTTTCAGAAAAAAGTGGCCTGACGCATCGATAGGGGAGTCGCAGTCGCAGCCGGTGGGAGAGATACGCCTGCTGCTGTGCGGGGGGAGCGCTTCAGTTGTCTTCGACCGGGTTACTGAACCCCTGCTGGAGCGCCTTGACGCCTACGCGCCAGCGACGATCGAGCGACGCCTTGGCCGTGCCGAGCCGGCCGGAGCTTTCCTCTTCGGCCAGTCCAATCACCATGGCGAGGCTGATATGAGCGATGTCGGTCGGATTACCGACGAAAGTCCCAGCGTCGACTGCGATGCGCACGTAGCGCACGAAGATTTCCCGCACCCGGGCGCCCGCTTTGTCGTCTTCGGTCGTGGGGTCGAAATCAGCGAAAGGCCGAGAGAACATGATCTGCGCGAGGACTGGATTGGCGAGAAAGAAGGCCCGGAACGCTTCTGCCAGACGCTGCAGTGTCTCCAGCGGATCCTCGGACGCCGCTACTGCGGATAGATCGTCAGCGAGCATCCGGAATCCTTCAAAGAACACTTCGCGGATCAGGCCGCCTTTATCGCCAAAAACCTCGTAGATCGCCGGGACAGATGCGTCGGCTCGACGAGCGACCGAGCGAGCGGTCAGGCCGGCGACGCCATCCTCCGCTAGGACCGCAAGTGCGCTGGCTACACCGCGATCGTGGAGCGCATCAGTTCGTTGCTTCGTCCGGGGCACGAAATGACCTTAACACTCGCGGTCCGAGACAGGCAGGCGTCACGGAACAGCGGCTACTAGCGCCACGCGACCGTCAACAGCTTCTCCGTGAGCAGAATCCCGCCGATCACGATCAGCACAACACCTGAAACGCGACTCACCAGAAGGATCGCCGTAGGCCGGGACCGCAACAGGACCCGCGCTGCAGCACCGACGCCCGTGTATATAGCGGCGCAGTTCAAGACGTGAACAAAGCCAAGGACGGCAATTTGAAGGGCAATCGGCCACCCCGCTCCGCGAGCAGTGAACTGCGGCAGCAACGCTAAGAAGAGAAGCAGCACCTTCGGATTCAACCCACTGACGCCGGCCCCTTTTGACGCCCATCGGAACCACGAGCCGCGTTCTTCGCTCCTTGCGGCGCTTAGCACAGGCGGGCTCAGCAAGGTGAGAACGCCAAGCCAGATCAAATACAACGCTCCAGCGATAGTGATGATCGTGAGGACCACGGGCACGCTGGCCACGAGGGCGCCGACACCGGCCGCCACCAACAGGGTCAAGAGCACATGCCCTACTACAAGCCCACCTACGGCTGGCGCGACCCGAGCCCGTAACCCGCCGGCGATGGCATACGCCCAATCTGCCCCGGGAGTGAGAACGGCCAACAAAGAGACTCCCCAGAAGGCGAATATCAGACTGGCAGCCACCAAACACCTCTTCTCTCACCACCTCCGGTGAGATTAGGCGGAAACGCGCGCAATAGGCTCCCCAATATTTCCCGAACCTGGGCCATATAGGGCAATATTGCCCTCGTGGATGACATTGACCGGAAGATTCTTGCGGAACTCCAGCGAGACGGCCGCATAAGCATCACTGACCTCGCAGACCGCGTACGCCTCAGCCTGTCTCCCTGTCACCGCCGGCTGCGCGCTCTCGAGAAGTCGGGTGCGATCAGTAGCTACCGTGCCCACCTCGACGCGACCACGCTCGGGCTCACATTCGAGGCGCTCGTATTCATATCGATGCGTGACACCACACAACCAACCATCGCTGCCCTCGAAAAGGCCGTTTCTGAAATACCCAACGTGCTCATGGCTCACCGACTCTTCGGAGATCCTGACTATCTCCTCCGCGTCGTCGCCCGCGACCTATCCGCATTCGGAACGATCTACGACCAACAGTTAGCAACCCTGCCTGGAGTCCAGCGGCTCACCTCAACCCTCGTCATGAAGAACATTGTCGAAGATGGGCCGTTGCCCCTCAGCGCCATCAGCTGAGCGTCATGGCACAGTGAGTGCGGGGGGCATCTAGGAGTGGTGGTTGCGTCGAGCGCCAACCAGCTGCGGGCCTCACGCACTACGACTCTGTTCAACTGCGCGCGTCCGAGAGCGTTGAAGGTTGCCCCCGCATGCTTTCCAAGACGATGTCCACAGCTGCCTCCAAATGTGTGGTCGATTTAGTCGACCACATCACCACGACTCCACCCTCGATCGCAGAAATCAAAGCGCCCGCGACGCGATCCGCATCGATGGACGCTCGAATGTGTCCTGACGTCTGCATGGACCGGATGCCAGTCGATAAGCGCAACTGCCATCGTGCTAGGAGGGCGCGAGTGACCTGGTCGGCTCCGGGAGTGGTTCCGATCTGGCTGACCAGGGTGTGCAATGGACAGGCGCTTCCTTGAGCGCTGTAACGGGCGATCAAAGCTGATCGCCACTGCTCCCACGCATCCCAGGAGTCAAGCAGGGATAGGTACGGTTCTTGGTCTGCCAAGACGCGGTCGGCTTCCAGTTGCATGACAGCTAGGAGAAGCTGGTCTTTACCCTCCGGAAAATAGTGGAAGAGCTGACTCCTGCTTGTTTGCGAGACGGCCATCACATCGTCGAGGGTGATCTCCGTGAACTCGACGCTTCGGAGATGAGCTGCTGCTCCCTCAACAATTCGTTTCCGAGTTGCCTCGCCCTTTGCTGTCAACGCCATCCACGAAGCTTACTTCTGGACTTGTCAGTCCAGAAGCGAGGTTTCTAGCGTTCAGGACATGACGAGAAGATTCGACGGAAGAACGGCACTGGTAACGGGCTCCACCAACGGCATCGGCAAGGCGATCGCTGAAGCGTTTGCAGCAGAAGGAGCGTACGTGGTCGTTTCTGGGCGCAGCACGCAACGCGGTGGAAACGTGGTGGCGGGAATTCGCGAACGAGGTGGCCGTGCGCAGTTCGTTCCGGCGCACCTGGATGGGACCCCAGCCACGGCTCGGCAGCTTGCCAACGAGGCAGGCCTACTGCTCGGTGCGCCGATCGACATCCTTGTGAACAATGCGGGCATCTACCCGCCCCACAGCACTGCCAGCGTCGACGAGGAGCTCTTCGATCGCATCTTCGATGTCAACGTGAAGTCGGCGTTCTTCCTAACGCAGGCGGTCGTCCCTGACATGATCTCGCTCGGTTCAGGCGTGGTGATCAACCTGGGATCTTGGGTCTCACGACTGGCGGTCTCGTCCTCACCGCTGTACAGCTCGTCGAAGGCGACGATGGAGGCGCTTACGCGAGCATGGTCGGCCGAGTTCGGGCCGCAAGGCGTGCGCGTCAACGCCATCTCGCCAGGTGTTATTCATGATCCCGGAAGCGAATCGGTCGGCGGGGGGCTCATGGACGGAGCACCGGCCGGCACACCCGGAAGACCTACCGACATCGCTGCTGCTGCCGCCTTCCTCGCCTCCGATGAAGCAGCTTTCGTCCATGGTGCAACCCTCAATGTCGACGGTGGGCGGGCCAGTGTGCTTCTCTCGCGACGCTAAGAACCAGCCGTACAAGTAATCCCTCTGATCAGCAGGGGTAATGCGCGGTCTGTGGTGTTCATCCGAACGGGAGAGCGAACAAAACGGCGATAAGCCATCTTCAAGCTGACATAACGACGGTTATCAGTTATCCACCCGCCGGGGAAATTGCACCAGTCTGCCGCCGCCTCGCCGAGGGTCCGCGGGCAGTTGATCCCACAATGTCTCCACGCTGGCGATCGGAAGCTCCGACAGTGTGAGGCGATCACGGAAGAGCGCCAAGGTCTCCCCGTCGCCTTCGGCCGCGGGCGCCAAGATGCCATGATATTTCAGCTGATGGGCCGCCGCCGCGACGCGCTGGCACGCTGCATATTCCCCCACTGCTGACCTCAGGTCGGCTTCGAGGAGCCCGACCTCCGCAGCAGCACCGTCTGCCGTCAGATCGAGCACACGTGTCACCGCGACGGGAACCGTATACAGCACTCGACGCTTAACGTGCTCTGGAGGCACGCCCGCGTCTTCAACCAGGTGCCGGTAAGCCTCGATGATGGAACTGTCGACAGGGCGCCCGAGGTAGATCACCGGAAAGTTTGCACCCCACCGGCCGTGAAATCCTCCTGCGAAGGCGTCGCGACCGGGACTGGCGTGCCGGTAGAACTCACCACGAATCTCGCTCTGCCTAATTGAGGCGACACGTTCGATCGTCGAGCGCAGCGAGTCCATGGCTGTTACCGCCTAGGTCCGCCGGCGAGAGATTCGACGACTGCTAGGACGTCCTCGAATCGTCCCTCACGGATGGCATCAATAGGACGCTGATGCTCGAGCATTCGCTGCGGGCGGTGGAGCCAGATCTCGATTCCCTCGTTGTCGAAAACGTCTGAAAGTTGTTCGATCAAATACTGGAGCTCCAGCAATCGATCACGCTGGACGCCGTCCGGCTTCGTCGTGCCGGCGGCCCAATTCTGCACAGAGCGCGTTTGGACGCCAGTCACCTCTGCGATTTCGCCCAGCGTGAGCGCTTGGCGGGCGTCAGACACGACGCGACGATAAACCGGCGAAGCGGCACGTGCGGCGAGGTCAGTCATGGTGGGTTCCTTTTCTCGTCTCGGGCGCATGATCCTTCGGTGGGGTGAGCCGTGCGGATCCGGACAATCAATAGCATACGCCGGTTGCCTGTTGTACTTCCACTCTTTCTGCGTGTTACACTGCGTCTTAGGTTGCACCTTTGGTTGCGTGATTGGATACCCGATGGACCTCATCATCAGAGCAGGCCGCAATGATCACACCGTGATCGACCACTTCCTGACGCCTACCGCTGCGGGCGTGTTTGCACCATCACGCCAGCCGATCGACGCCGTTGTTGCGGACGCCTCGATTGCCGCACAACGGCCTCAGCTGCAACGGATTACCGCTGATGCTGGTGTCCCCTACCTGATAGATCCGGTGACACCTCTCCTGCAGAGCGAGCAGGCGGAGAACGACTCATGGGCGACCCTCCCATTCGCTCACCCCGAGCCGTTGGTGCCCACGGACATCAATGACTACATGCTCGACGAACTCGTCGAGCGTGTCGTTGACTTCCAGCGCAGCACGGGAGCCACCCATCTGATCCCGCCGTACTTCTACTCCAATAGGCGAGACGACGTCTGGTGGCGCGCAAACCTCGCCCTCCTGCGCCGCACTGGTCACCACCTCTCGCGCGAAGGCGTTAATCTCCCGGTCATCCCGGTGCTGGCCGTATCTCTTCGTGAGTACGGGCCAGAGATGACATGGGACCGTGGACTTGATGCGTTCCTGGCTGCCACCGGTGAGATGAATACCGAGTCAGTGGCCCTCTCTTGGTCCTGGAATAACCCGCCGCGCTCCAAGCAAGCAGCAATAGCCTTGCTTCTCGGAGCGACGGCCCACGCAGCCTCCCGTTCCTCGATCATCGGTTGGCGTGCAGGGACCTTCGGCCTCGCCCTCGCCGCCGTCGGTGCAAGCGGATATGAGACCGGGATCGGCGAACGCGAAAGCCTTCACTACGTATCGCTCGCGGCGTCGCGCCGGCCCAAGGCCGACTCGAGTCCGCCGCGCGCTCAGGCCTACACCTATTTCAGCGAGTTCGGGCGAAGCCTTCCCCGCCGAGCAGGCGAGGCCATCTTGAAGGACCCTCGTATCATGGGCTCCCTCGTGTGCAACCCCGACAACGCCTGCTGCACAGAGGGCGCGGACAGCATGATCCATCAGTGGCGCGAGCACACAGTGAGAGAGAGGCGGCGGGAGCTCACTCAGCTCGAAACGATGCCGGCGGCCAGGGGGTGGCGGCTCAACCACATCGAACAGAAAGCTGATCGTGCCGCGGTTCTTGTCGCCAGCGCAAATGAGGCGCTTTCGGAAGCAGGGGTCGATGTGCGAATTCCCACGGAGAGCTTTGCCGCCATGCAGGACGTCGCCAGCTCGATGCGGGCGAGACTGAACAGTCAGGTGGCCTAGTGGGGTGCGGCGCGACCCGGTTCCAACGTCTACGAGATCGATGCTCGAGTGAAGAGAGAAGGACCAACCATGGCTAACAACAATCGTCGCGATGTCTCACCGAACGGAGGAGATGGCTGGAAGGTCACCCGCCCCGGTGCCAAGGCGCCTACGGCAAAAGCGCCGACGCAGGGGGGCGCCGAGAAGATCGCGAAGAAGCAGGTGTCCGACGCAGGCGGCGGCCAGGTCTACATCCGCACCCCTAAGGGCGTCATCCGCGACGCCGACACCGTCAAGCCCGGCAACGAATCGCCGACCAAGGACACCAAGCATTGACCTAACCCGCATTGGGCCCGTCGATCGATATGGACTACGTGATGACGAAGAAGCGCCTCGTCCTCAACAAGCGCACCAGATCGGTCATTCGTGTAGCTGCAAGCGGGCTCGCAGCGGGAGCGTTGGCCGTCTACCTGGCGATCCCCGTTCGGATCGGAGCACCATTCGAGTGGCTTCCGTTGCTGATCGTGGTGGCGATCGGATCGATCATCGGAATCGTCGTCGCGGGGCATGCAACGATCCGACCGCGGCTCCTCGCCCTCACGTCCATCGTCTGGGTCGTGCTGGCCGCGCTAGCCTTCTGCGCACCGCGATGGATCTCGGCAGGTCGTTACGACGGAACCCTGCCCACCGCCACGGAGTGCGTCGGCGGGGCGACCTCTGTCACCCAATGGCCCATACTCGCCACCGGCGGAAAAAAGATTCTAGGCCAAGCCGAACTGATTTACTCCGGGCAATGCGGCACCGCCTGGGTCCGCGTCAGCCAAACCCCACCGGACTCCTCCAGCACGAAGTCCATCGCACGCCCGGCCGGTGATCTGCTGCCACCAGCGGCGACTCGGCCTGAAACAGATCCGTACTCCAACTTGGGCACCTTCGGACGTCAGCTCGTGGCGCCAGGGTGTGTCGTAGCCCGGGTCACGGTGAGCGAGAACGGCGCCATCGTCGGAGCATCCCGGCAAACGGTATGCCGCTGACCGCCAGTCAGTTGCGGCAAGCCGATCACGCAAGGTCACTCGCGAGCGCGCTTAGAAGCCGTCCGTAACCGACCTTGTCGTGCCAGGTGAGATCGACGGTTGACAGCTTCGCAGTAAATCTCTATCCAAGCCTTGTACGTGGCTCGCTGACGGTCTTGCGTGCGTGCGGCCGCCCACGCGAGTGCGGCCGCCACGAGCGAGATCAGGGCTACCAGCCCAACGACCAGAGCGGTTGTGCTGAGCACCTGCGTGAAATCCTCCTGGCTGATTCCGTGGATCTTGCCCGTCTTTGGGTCCACGAGGGGCACGAGTGTCGTGAAGAATCCGCCGATGACGGCGACCATGAGTGCGGTGAATACTGTTGCGCTGGTGCCCACCACCACAATGAAGGTCGTTGCTGCTGGGGTCCTGGCGCCCGCCTCTCTCATCTCGGCGCGCACACTGAGTTCGGCTAGCACCTGGGTGCGCACGTTCTGGGGTGCCCTGAGAAACGCGGTAGTGCGCGACTCCAGGTGAATGAGGTCGTTGTAGATATGCTCCTCTGCTTGCCGCTGGACTGCGTCGCCGAGAATTCGGTCACGCCACGACACGCGCTGCCTTGCCGAACGGCTGGCGTCCTCTCGCTCTCCCATCAGCGGCCAAGGTGACGTTCGCGCTGCTGTCCCGGGGCTCCAGCTGCGCGCCGAGCCCTCGGTGCCCGCTTGGGTGCGGTCGTCACAGCTTCACGCGGATGCCGGGCTTGGTCGGCCGCCGTCGTCATGCGAGCGTCGATGACCTCACGATCGGCCTTGCCCTCGAGCGATGAGGCGAACCGTTCCCGCCGCTCGGCACTGTCAAACGCCTCGGCCGCGTCCGCGCGGTTGGCGGTCGCCTCGCCACGTAGTTCGTCGCTCACGCCCCTTTCGTTCTCCGCCTCGTCTCGCAGCTGGTCGACGTCGAGCGCTCCATCGGTCTCGGCGGCCTGCTCGTCGCGTTCGTCCGCCGGTGGCTGGCGTTCCTCGGTCACTCGATCGAGCGTCTCGGCCGCGGTGATGAACGCGCCGGCTTCCGCTACGTCGATGACACTTTCCCCGCGCGAGGCGGCCGCCTCTGAGCGAGTCCGCTCTGCCCTGGCCAACGCCTCGCGTACTGCGGCGGGGTCCGCGTGAAGGTTCTGGACGTCCAGCCCATAACGGTCTCGGACTTCCTCTGCGATGCGTTCGCCGGCGCGGTCGGCCTCGGGGTCGATGCCCTGCCAGGCGGTGGCCGTCTCGTGGACGCCAGCAATCTGGTCGACGCTCGCGGCATCCCACCAGGTGCGGTCGTACACCGGCGCGAGCTCGGCCCGTGCTGCGGCACGTTCGGCATCGAACCGGGCTTGCACCTCACGGTTCTGCTGTTCCGTCTGAGCCTGTCGGGTGCGGGCGAGTTCTTCGCGGATCCGCGCGACGCGTGCGCCCAGCTGGGCCGCCACGGTGAGCGCGATCCGCAGCTGGCCGTCCAGTGCGTCCGCGATGCCGTCGTTCTCTTCGGCCATGATTGCCACCTTCCGTTATCTTCCGATGCCGCGGTCTTGCTCGGGTCCGGTCGCGGGCTTGTAGGGCTTAGCGGGTTCGATCTTTGTCGGCAGGGGTGACCCGGGACGGGGAGCGCTGAGGCCGGTCTGAGCAATGCGGACCGCCTCGGCCGTGCGCTCGTCGACGTCGACGGGCGCGGGGTTCTGATCCTTCCGGGGAACCTCGGGCAGCCGTGATGCGACGGTGGCCATCTGCGAGTTCAGGGTGCGGGAGATTTCCGCTGCGCGAGCCTCGTCCCCGATGGCCTTGTGCATGTCGATGATCGCCACGGTGAGCCGTGCGAGCTGGCGCATCAGGATCGCCTCGGCCATCGTCCCTTGACCCTGGCTGGCGGCCTGCATCAGCAGCATGGCGGCGCCGCCGGCGCTGCCCATGCTGACCTTCTTCGGCTTCGAGGTGTGCGCCTTGATCTGCGCCGACCGGGCCAGCTCACGGGAGGTTGCAGCGAGCGGTCCGGGCGTCGTCTCGACGCGCTGCGACCAGGCGGCGAACGCACCGGCCGTGTCGCGTGCGACGTGCGCCCACGCTGCC
Organism: Leifsonia sp. NPDC058292; assembly: GCF_042880955.1. Lineage (NCBI taxonomy): Bacteria > Bacillati > Actinomycetota > Actinomycetes > Micrococcales > Microbacteriaceae > Leifsonia > Leifsonia sp. NPDC058292. Next base: position 17,512 of record NZ_JBHVYL010000028.1, on the reverse strand, counting down.
CGATCGCCCGGTGGGACGCTGCGCAGCTCGTCGCGCATTCGCCGCATGTCGTCGGAGTATTTCTGCCACAGTTCCGGGGCCGGCTCTGTCTCTTCACGCCCCGGCGCGACCGGCCGGTACTGCCAGGGGTTGCGGCTGGTGGCCTTCCACTCGTCGACCGCGCCCTGCGCCGCCTGGGGACTGTCGGGCCATCCCTCGCGGAGCCTCGGGAGGGTCAAGTCGCGGGCGAGCCGGCCGCCGCCGTACCAAACGGGAGGCGTGCCATGCTCGGTGCGCAGCGCGACCGAGTAACCAGCGACAACGTCGTCACGACCGGCCGCGAAACGGGGCCGAATGAGAACGCCGGCGCGACGTACCCGACGTACAAACTCGCCCTCGTCGATCGACGCGGCCGCCGCAGCACGCACGCTCCGTTCGAGCCGGTGCGCGTCGACCTCGACGGCGCCGGTACGGCGTGCGCGCTCCTGCTCGGCGGGCTTGATGCCCCGCTCCCCCAGGCCGTGCTCACGGCTGCTGAGCTGCTGCAGCCCGTACTCGCGCTCGAGGTCGCGGCACGTGTCCTGCGCCTTCTTGAAGTCGTTGTGGGTGCTCGCTTTGGTGCCGTCCTCGCGCACCAAAGAGACCGCGATGTGGACGTGGTCGTTGCCGTTGGTCGACAGACCGTGACGGACGGCGACCCACCGGCACTCGGCCTTGCCGCTGGCCTCGGTGAATCCCATCCGGTCCACGAAGTCTTGCGCGATCGCGCCCCACTTCTCATCGGACAGCTGGCCCTCGCCGGCTCGTAGTGACAGGGAGCAGTGCCACACATCTGCCGGCGTCGTGGTCGAGTGAACCGCGCCCGTCTCCGGGTCGGTGATGCTCTGTGTGCGCGTTACTTCGACGCCCAGCGCGACGCGCGGCTCGTCGAGGTCCTTCGCGATCGCCAGAGCCGTCTCACGATCGAGCACACCGTATCCGTGCATCGTGACGATGGCGGAGTTGCCAGCGACGAGGTGCTGTTCCTCGTGTTCGTTCGAGCGTCCGGGACCGGCCAGGTAGACCATGAGCCCACCCATCCGGCTCCCCCGGGTGATGTTCGGCATCATGAGTCGGCCAGCGTTTCAATCGCTGCGGACAGGCGCGGGACGATCGCCCGATACTCGGTCACGATCGCCTCGGCCTCGGCCGGGAACGTGCCCTCGCTGTTCGCGTACTTCGCGAGCTGGTTCGCGTTGTTCGCCAGGTTCGCAAGCAACCGGCGCACCGCGAATATCTCCACGATCGCAGCCTTGCGATCCGTGTCGGTCTGCACGTGACCGCTCATCGCGGACTCGAACAACAGGCGCGGAACGGTCACACCACGAACCGCGGCACGAGCGCGCAGCTGCGTGTCCTCTTCGGGAGTGACCGACACCTCGTAGCGCTTGGCGCGCTTCGCTGCACCGCGGGCATTGGCACGTCGAGAACGGCCGAACAGTCGGTTCTCGTTCTGCTCCGACATTGCCCCTCCCCCGTCCTTCTGGCCCAGCGCAGCGAACCCGCCTCTGGCGGGGACCATACGACCAGTATGCCGGTGCCGGACGCGACAGTCCAGCACCGCAAGCCAGTTACCCCGGGTAACTGTATAGCTTGCTCCGTATGGGGCTCCGCCCGAACGGTGCGTAAGTATCGGTGAGGCAGCACCGGGAGGGTGCCACGTTACGCCTAGTGGAGCGGTTGCGGTCCTGTTAATCTGAGGCCATGAGCGACGTACAACTGGACCCACAGGAAGCCGCCCGGAAAGCGCGGGCCATCATCGAGGCCGAGCAGAACGCGCGCGTGCGCTCTGTGGAAGAACTCGTTTCTGCCACCAACGTTTTCGACGCTGCGGAGCAGGCCGTCAAGGATGCCGCCGCCGCGCACGACAAGGCCTGGAACGCCGCCCTTGCCGCGGGATGGACTGAGAAGAACCTGCGTGAGATTGGCGCCCGTGCGCCCGGTCAGTCCGCGCCCCGCGCGCGTAAGCGCCGTGCTGCCGCTGCATCTCCCGCCCAGAGCATTGAAGGGTGAGCCTGCGGCTCCTCAGCTTTCTAGAACAGGCCCCGCCGAGCGTCGCTCGGTGGGGCCTGTTCGTTGGGCAACTCCGTTGCCTTTCGGCTAGGTGATGGTACGCACCGTTCCTCTCTGAGCAAGAGCTTTCGCGGCATATCCTCACTCGCTGCGCTCCCTCCGGTATTCCACGCTCTCTTGCTCATTCACCCCCGGCGCTGTTTCGGCAAGAGCGCCGAAAGGCAAATGGATTGAGATGAGAGAGGGAGTGGGTCATGAGCAGGATCGTCACCTTGTACGTGGAGTCCGGATCCGCAACAAGCGACAAAACCAGAGCAGCAATGGACAGTGTCGGCATCGGCTACGAGCTGGTGCCGGTAACGGTCGACGACTACCCCCTGCAGGCGGTCGGAACGTCCTACGCGACAGCACCGGTCACGGTCGTCGACGGGATCAGCTGGGACGGGTACCGGCCCGACCTGATCGCACGGCTCGCCGCAGAGCAGGCGCTTGAGGCATACGAGGTGCCTGTCGATCCGATGGACGAGCTCTACTGCGAAAGCTGCCAGTGATGAGCGCCGCATACCTCCGCCGGCACCGCGTCACCGTGCCCGCAGAGCTGCGCTCCTACACACCGGAACAGGCCGCGACCGCGACCGGGCTAACCCTCGACGATCTGCGCCGGATGCGCGAAACCGGTCAAGGACCGGCATACGTCACGATCGGCAAAAGAACCATCCGCTACATCCGCAACGACCTCGACCAATGGACGGCCGATCAGCGCTCCACAATGTCCGCCCACTCGTAGACCGGCGGCTGCGTCACCGCATCGGCGAGCACGAACCGTTCATAGACGGTCCGTGCGTCGTTGAGCGGGCGGTCAAAGTTCCTCGGAAGCCGACCCGCGATCTCCGGGAGCCGATACTGCTCCCTCGAGCCCTCGGGAAAACACAACAGAACATCCCGCCAGCGCGCCAGCCCGCCGAACTCTTCAAGGTCTTCGTCGTCGCTCACACCTGCTCCCCAATGACCGGTCGGGGTCAGTTTCAGAACGCGTGCGAACGTACTCCGCTTGACGCACAACGAATAGTCGGCAAGACGCTCGTTCGCGTCGACGGCCCCTATGGTGAGGACATGCTCGACGATCTCGATCACGCCTACCGACTGTCGTACCTGATCGGTGAGATCGTCCGGAACGACGTCTGGGCCGAGAGCGAGATGCGCTCAGTGTGGCGTGCGCTGCACGATGCCCATCTTCCCGTCGGCGAAATGCAGCGGAACTTCGGGTATCTGGTCAAGCAGGTTCGGACAGCCCTCCGACTCCCATCGATCCCCCACGACTTCCAGGTTCTCGCGCTCGAGGTCATCGAGGCCACGCACGCGGTGCATCAGATGCGCAATACGGTGGCGCACGATCTGCTGATCCAGGACCACTTCGACTCGAACCTGGTGCGCTCGATGCGAACATCGGCACCGCCGCGCCCTTTCGCGGAGCTTCAAGCCATCAGCGCGGATCTGATGACGATGGCGTGGAGGCTGCGCGGCATCTGGGTTATCGCACCTAGTTGGATAGGCGGAGCATCCGAGGATGACGGGAATACTCGTGAAAGCCTGCTGTCGTGGACGCGGGTAGCGATGGGTCACATCAGAGATGACGTCCCGAACGCCATTCTGGGCACGCCCGGCGACGCTCCCGAGCCACCTGGCGGATACCGTTAGGAACCGCGGCTAGCCCCTGCGCGCTCGGTTGAGGCGAGAGCGCGGCGGACAGTGGCCGAGCCGACTCGGAGAGTCTTGGCGATGGTGTCCCACGTCGCCGGCGGCGTCTGCGCCCGCATCTGCCGCGCGACCTCGATGCGCTCTGGCGTCATCACGGTTGGGCGGCCGCCGACACGCCCTTGGGCGCGGGCGTACTCGAGCCCGAGTCGAGTGTTCTCTCTGATGGTGTCGACACGGAGCTGGGCGAACACGGCGACGATGCCGAACAGGGCACGGCCCATTGGACTTGTGGTGTCGATCACCGGTTCGGTGAGGCTCTTGATATCGATGCCCTTGTCCTCCAGCTCATGCAGCGTCTCGATCAGGATCCGCTCCGTGCCGCCGAGACGATCCAGCCGGCGCACCAACAGCACATCCCCGGCGCGGAGGTAGTCCATGCACGCCATCCACTGCGGTCGGTCCTTGACTCTGCTCGAGTCGCCGTGGTCGACGAACACCCGTTCGGCGCCGGCCGCTTTCAGCTCGGCCTCCTGCGCCTGCGAGTTCTGTTCCCGCTTCGACACGCGCGCGTATCCGACGACAGTCATCGTCCCCTCCCCAGATCGGTGTCGTACCCCTGCGTCAGCGGTGGCGTCGGCCGTGCCGGCGCCGAGGAGATGCCACGCCCCGGAGTGGCAGGGCGTCCCATGCTCGCGAACACGCGCAGCTGCTCTAACCGCTCCGGGGTGAGCCGGCCGCCCGGTGTCGCCGGTTTCACGATCTGATCGAACATCGTGTGCAAGCCCGCGAAGTCGCGGCGCTCCATTGCATCCCGGGAGGCTTGGTCGTTCTGCGCGCCGGTGACCTCGCTCCAGTCCAGGTCATAGCCCGCGCCCGCGGCGACCTGGGTCCAAAAGATCCGTTGTGTGCGCCCGTTTCCTTCACGGAACGGGTGCAGGTAGTTCACCTGGTCGTAGTGATAGGCCAGCCGCTCAACGAACCGGTCGCGGTCTAAGCCCCGCAGCTGCTTCTCCTCCGCGAGCTCCGCGAACGCGAACCCCGCCCCGGACTCCAGCCGGGATACCGGCATGAAGAACTCCGCCTCCGCATCCGGGCCCTTACGGATATCGACGGTGCGCAGCTGGCCGGCCCAGTCGTAGACGTCCTGGAAAAGCTGGCCGTGGATCGCCTGCAGCTGTCGGAGATCGCCGGTGACCTTCACCGGTCGGATGATCATCTGGACGCGCCGCGCCTCCACCAGGTCAGCCTCAGCAGCGTCGAGGGCGCGCTGATCGCTGATGCCGAGGTTGTTGCGGAGAATGCCCGAGGCGGGCTCGAGATACGGGTCGACGAACTCAGGCAAGGCCGTAGCGGGCCCGGGTGCGACGCACCAACTCGTCGGCGTCGAACTCCCCCTCGACGAACGCTGCAGCATCCGCCCGGTACTCGGCCGTGGAAGAAAGGCCCTCCATTTCGGAGCTGTGCGCGGCGTCAGCCACTACACGCTCGCGGAGCTCGCGCTCAGCGGCGGAGATGGTGCTCGCTGTCTTAACGCTCATCGCTGCCCCTTTCGACCTCTCCATTCTACCAGACCTGCTCAAAAACCCATACGTAGCGTTGCGAGCAAAGGAGGGTTTCGGCAAGGGTTTTGAGCAGCACGCGATCCGCGAAGTTCCGCAGCACGCTCTCGCCGGTCGACGGGCTGCTCGCAAACGATCGTTTGCGAGCAGCTTTTGGGCAGAGCTCTCCTGCCGGTTGGGGGCACCTGTGATTTTTGGCTACTTCTTCCCGCCGCGGAACGCCCTGATGAGGCGCACCACACGACGGTTGACCCTGTCACTGAAAGCAGCGACCAGGATCACGACGCCGGCGACGAGCCCGAAGAACGGGAACGCGCCGACGTACTGAAGAGCCTCAGTCAGCAGTGGGGGCATCAGCCACCTCCTGTTGCGAGGTGTCGACCCAACCGGTCGACGAAGGTTGACCGCCGGACAGCAATCAACCAGTCACATGCGGCGATCCGCACAAGTGGGTGCGGAGTTCGCCGGTTAAACAACAAAACGGCCGAACCTTCCGGTTCAACCGTTTTTTGCGCACTACTAGAGCGCTCCTCACTTTACCGCGAAGGCACACAGAAAAGCAACCAGCCGCGCGAGCCGCCGCCGGCTGCCGCGCCGGGCTCCCCGTCGGAGGTGCCGGGTACGCTCGGCGCTATGTGCGGACGTTTCGCGATGGACGACAAAGTGAATGCGGCGATTACAGAGTTCGTCGAGTCGACAGGCAAGATGCCAGAGGACTGGCGACCGGGCTGGGAGCCCAGCTGGAACATCGCGCCAACCGAGAACATCCCGCTGCTCTTCGAATCCGGCAAGGGCGAGGCGAAGCCGCAGATCCGATTCGAGCCGGCTTACTGGTCCCTGGTACCGAGCTGGTCGAAGACGTTGAAGCTCAAAGCGTCCACGTTCAATGCTCGAGCTGAGGACATGGCCGAGAAGCCACTGTGGCGGGGGCCCGTGAAGTCGCACCGAGCGATCGTGCTCGCGAACGGCTACTACGAATGGCAGGGCCCCAAGGGGCACAAGATCCCGTACTTCATCCGGTACCCCGACGATCAAGTGATGGGCTTCGCGGGCCTCTACTCGTGGTGGGCCGATCCGTCCAAGGATCGCGACGACGATTCACGATGGCGGCTGACGGCCACAATTGTTACCTCCGATGCGGTGCAGACTCTTGCAGACATTCACGATCGCAACCCGGTCATCCTTCCGCAGCGGATGTGGGAGCACTGGATCGATCCGACCGTGGCCGGCGACCAAGCGCTCGTCGACGAGGCTGTCCGCGCGGGCGTGGCGGAGGCTGAGTCGCTGCGGTTCGATCAGGTGGGCCCGGTGCGCGGCGACGGGCCGGAGCTCATCGAGCCGGTCGCTTAGGCGTCGACGAGCGTCCCACCGCGGCTTCGGCCAGTGCGAGGATCGAGGCCGGCCCTCCATCGTTCGCGCTGCTCTTCGGGGGTGATGATCGTGCCGTCCGGGGCCGTCGCAGGCGTAAGGAAGTTCGGCATGCCGAGCGCCAGCGCGCAGGCGTCGAGCGCCTGCCGCAGCTCGTCGTAGTAGCCCAGCGGCCACCGGTCGCCGCGCTTAAGCACCCAATGATCAACGCGGTACATCATCAGCGTTTCGTGAGTGTCAGAGCGGGTGGCCGGCGCGTACTCGATCTGGAACTCGATGCGGTTCGCAGCGTCGTTGAGGACCAACCAGACCCTCTCCCCCGCGTGCAGCGTTTTCACGTTTCCAACCTCCCACAACATTCGAACATACCTTCGAATTGTGGTGCAATGGGGTGACACCGAGCATCTGGAGGTTCTGGTCATGAGCATCGCGCCCGCCGCAGACATTGTGCACCTCTGGATGGAGCAGGGAGCCCCGGTCCGCCTGGTGTGGGCCGCCCACCGGTACCGAGCTGTCAGCACCGAAGCTATTCGGGCTGCGGTTGACCATGACGCTCTCAGTCACCCCGCGGAGCGCCTGGTGGGCTGGGCTGTGATCGGTCGCGGCGAGCACGATCCGGCGGACGTGCGTCTGTTCCAGCTGCAGCGCCACGGCGCCGGCTGGCTCCTGGTCGACGTCGAACCGGCCTGAGCTCGTGGGCACGAACAAACGCTACGACGTCTATTCGGCGCCGCTGGCGGAGATTGCCAAGGCCGCAGAGAGGGCACCGCGGCCGATCAGCCTTCCGGACGAGATGGTGCGCGCGAGCGGTCGACGTCGAGACGAACCGCAGCCGGTCCCGGTCAAGGCTCACGTACCGGTCCATGTCGCCTATACCGACGTGCAGCTCGTCGACGCGGAGGCGTTGGCCTGGACAACGGGCGGCTTGGTGCTAATCCGTTACGTCCCGGAAGGCGGCCGCGCTCCGGTTTACGTGTGGGTTGCCGGGAACTTCGTGCACCGGAAGTGATCCGCCTGGAAACAAGAAAGCCCCGGCCGGGAGAGAGAGCGGCCGGGGCTTGGTTCTTGAGGCGCGAGGCGTCGGACGTCGCTAATCGCTGTCCTGCAGCGGCGGTATGTACTCGCCGGTGCCTGGTTGCCGGATCGGTACGTCCCACGGGGTGAGCGGCGCCGGTTGGGATTGGTTCTTGGCTCGGTGCTCGAGCACGGCCATGTAGTGCAGGTGGCGATCGACGACGTGGGCGATTGTGCCGTCCATCGCGATTAGCATGCGTTCTATGTCGTGCTCGGCGTCTTGAATCTGGCGTAGGAGCTCGTCTCGCTCCTCGAGGGCGGCGCGAACGCCGTGCACGTACAGGGCAAGGCCCTTCTGGGTGAGGCGATCCAGTCGCACTCGCCGGGCCGGTCGTTCCAGGTCCTTGCCACCGAACTCCGCCGGCGCAGGGTGGAAGTCGATCGCGCCCTCCTGCTCGGGTTCCGACCCGTCATCGACGAAGGCGCAGTGGTAGTAGTACGCCGCTTCCTGGCGCAGCTCGTGCAGCTCGAGGTACAGGTCCGCGAAGCTCTCGCGCGTGTCCTGGATACCGCCAACGATGATTTCTGCCGGTGTGTACTTGATCACGGGGATGCCCCGCTCTGGCTCATCGAAGGGGGGCGAGCGCATTGCGCCCGCCCCTGCGGCCTGTCTGCCGTCACTGGCAGGAGTCGCATTGAAGGTCCTCCATCGGGTCGATCGGGACGAGGTAGGGCTCGGGTGCAGGCTGGTAGTGCTGGTCCCCCGGCTCGTCACCATGCGCGTGTGCGTCCAGCCACATATTGGCTGCTGCAGGCTCTCCCAACGCCCGGAGGATCCCGGCCAGCGCCTCGGCCTCTCGGCATCCCAGGGTTGCGGCAACGTCGTGCGCGAGGGTCGCGTCGGAAAAGACCCCACAGAACCGGGTGACGTCTTCGGTGTCCGTAATGAGCGTGCTCATCGTTCTCTTCTCTCTCTCAACCAACCGTTTTTCTTTGCCTTCCGGCGAGAGAAATCGATAGTGAGCGGGAGCGTCGAGAGTGCCGGGACCGTGGAATACCGGAGGGAGCGCAGCGAGTGAGGATATGCCGCGAAAGCCCGGAACGGCAGGCGTGGAGCGAGCTACGGTGATCGACCGGAAAGGTCAAAGAAAGCAGAGCATTTACAGCGCCGCGTAGCGGCTCCGTTGGCGGGCGGCCTCCGTGCCGCAGCGCCCCGCTCTTAACCACTCCCCCGTGCATGCGTTCCCCCGAACGGTTGCTTTCACACTGAATTCGTAGTGATATCATAGTGATATCAGTGTGAATCCATTGTGCTTCTATATCCCGTTTTCGTCCTTGAGGATTTCAAGGCCACGCCGCAGCGCCCGTAGGGCGGTGGCGTGCTGGCTGCGCTCTTCTGCTCGCGCTACATCGGTGAGGAGCGCCGGTAGCTCGAGGTCCGGGTACCGGATGAGCAGCGTCTTGGCGACGTCGTCCGGCCATTCTGTTGCCGGCGTGGCCGGTGGCGCGGGCACCTTCTTGCGCGCCGGCCGCGCCGGCTGGGGGCTCGCCTGTGCGATCGGTGCCTCGGTGGGCCGCTCGGCAGCCTCGCCGAATGCTTCGATGGCAGCCTCGGTTGCCGGGTCGATCGTGGGCCTTCTTTTGATTGCCATTACGCCATCAACTCCGCTGCGAATTCCTGGATCTCTGCTCGGGCCTTGGGGTTGTTCCATTCCACGACGCCGAGTCCTTCACCGATGACGTCGCGGTATGCCTTGCGTTCGTAGACCACCGTCTGCAGGGGGTGAAGTGCCGGATAGTCCGACAGGTACTCCCCCGCGTCGGTGCGCTCAGTCACGCCCGGGTTGGTGGGGACCTGCGTTAGCAGGCTCCGCACAACCAGCTCCGGGTTGAAGTCGCGTACCTGTTCGACCAGCTCACTCATGTGCGGAAGCGTGTCGAGGTCGAGCTGTGACGGCCGAACAGTCACGACCATCTTGTGCGCGGCCGTCATGCCGGTGCGCATCTCTTTGCTGTCCTTGCCGGCGACGTCGACGATGACGTATCCGTAGCGGGCGTCGAGGTCGAGCAATGTCTCTCGGATGTTGCCGAGCTTTTCGATGCAGGCGATAGCGGGCGTGACGCCTGCGGCTTCACGGTCGGCGTGCCAGCGAGCGGCGGACCGCTGCGCGTCTGCATCGACGACTACGACGTCTTCGCCCTGACGGGCCAGTTCGGCCGCGAGATTGATGGCGATGGTGGATTTGCCAGCGCCGCCCTTCTGGCTCCCTACGAGGATGATCATGATTGCAGTCTACTTTCACTTTGATATCAGAACAGTAGCGAAACGCCATCAAAGCGATATCACTATGAAAGCGCTAGCAGAGTGATATCAGTTTGAAAGCATGACAGTTGGCGGGGGAGTGTGAGGGGGAGTCCCCCTCACTCGCGGCGATCCGGCTGCGATGATGGGGGAGCGGGGCCCCGACCTACTTTCTCTAGGTCGGGGCCCTTCACCGTGGCGGGGGAAGTCGCCCCGGTGTCTGTAGCGGCAGGCGCTCCACGATTGCGGGAACGGTGCCAGGCTCTCGGCCGAGTTAGTCGGCGTCGATCCGCTGCAGCGTGTCGACGATGGTCACCACGTCGGGGCTGTCGATCGTGATGGTGCTGACCAGCACGTAGCCGATTCGGGCGTGGCCGGTGAGGTCTTCCTGGCGGTAGCTGAGTTGCCGGGCACGCATGGCGGGTTCGTCGTCCTTGGTGACGTTGGTCTGGATCGTCTGGATGCTGTTGGCCATGTGTCTCTCCTGTCTGGGATGGTGGGGGAGGGCCGCCGGTTAGGCGGCGTCTTCCGTGTCGGCGGCTTCGTCGTCGGGGTCGAGAATTTCCGCGATCTGGTGGGCGGCGCGCAGGACGCGGGTCGCGGTGGACTTGATCAGGTCGGCGTCACCCTCGGACCATCCGGCGATGTAGCCGACGCTGTAGGCGCTGGTGTCGAATCCGACCAGGCCGGCGACGACGTAGGCGACGCTCTCGGCTTCGGTCTCCATCAGGCCGCGGTGCTCGAGGTATTGCGCCAGGTCCTCGGTGTGGCCCAGGATCACGTGCGCGGTCTCGTGGATCAGGGTCTTAGCGGTGTGCTCGGGGCTGAGGTCGGCGTCGATGACGACGGCCATCTCTTCCGGGTCGCTGTACCCGTTCTTCGTCCCCTGGATCGGGCGGAACTCAACGGTCCAGCCTTCCTCGACGAGGTAGGTAGAGAGAGCATCGACGATGCCGAAATCGTCGGCGCCGGCGAGCTGGGTGGTGAGGGTTCCGGCGTCCTGTGCGCCCTCGATGAGGTCGGTCTGTCCGATGTCGAACACGGAGAGGATGGGGAAGCGGGCGACGCGCTTTTCTACCTCGTCGCCGTTCTCGTCCTCCTCGGTAATCTTCTTGGTGCTGTAGCCGAAGATCCGGATGGCCTTCTCGCCCTTGCGTACCTGGCGGCCGAGCGCCTGCCACTTGCGGAATCCGGCCACCTGGGACGCCTCGGGCATCTGGGACAGGATCAGCAGAAGGTTGTTCAGTGAGTAGGCGTGGAACGCTTTCGCGAAGTCGAGGAACGCCGTCCACCGGTCGGACTCGCGCAGCTGCTCCACCTGGTCGCTGATCGAGTTGTGCAGCGCTTCGGCCTGAGCCTTCTTCTCTTCGATGGTCTTGCCGGGTCGGCGGGTCTTGGTCATTGCTCTCTCCCTGAGTGGACAACTGTTTTTTGTGCCTTCCGGCGAGAGAAATCGATAGAGAGCGGGAGCGCCGGAGCCCCGGGTCGTGGAATACCGGAGCGAGCGCAGCGAGTGAGGATATGCCGCGAAAGCCCGGGGTGTAGGCGCGGAGCGAACTACGATGACCGGCCGGAAAGGTCACAAAAGACGTCCGAAAGAGCTGTGCCGCGAAGCGGCTCCGCTTCGATCAGGTCAGGGTGGCGGCTGCGCCGCCGCGCCATTTCTGCGCCCGCTGGGCGCTGCTTTCATGGTGCTTTCAGTCTGATATCGAAGTGATATCACCGAGGAGGGCCGGCCTCCGTGCCGGGCCTGAGGGAGCGAGCGGCGGGTGCGGGGGACACCCGCCGCTCATCGTTCCCTACTCGTCGAGGTCGTTGTCGTCCTCTTCGTCGGCCAGGGGAGCACTGCTCGTCCCGGCGTTGTCGATCACGATCTGCTCGACTTCCGACAGAGCGTATCCCCAGGTGGCGAGCTGGGCCAGGTAAGCGGCCTTGGTCGCCTCGGGGTAGCGCCAGGTGCTCTTGCTGGTGACGGACTCGATGCCGCCGAGCACCACGGCGAGGCTGACGTGCTGTGCCTTGGTGGGGGACTGCTCGACGTGCGCGGCGAGCTTGTCGTCGTAGTAGCCGCCTCGCTCGATGCCGAGCAGCTGGTGGGCCAACTCGTTGCCGTTGGCCGCTGCGCTGCCCACGTCGCGGCGGTGGATGGTGAGTCCTAGCGCGATCACCTTCGCCGCATCCTTCGGCAGCGTCTTGCGGGTCAGGAACTCGGCCAGCCATTCGCGCCGCACCGTTTCCGCGGATGCCCACGCCTTGTTGTTGGCGATCAGCGTGCGCCGTTCGGCTTTCTGCTCGTCGGTCATCGGGCCGCTGTTCGAGCCCTGGCCGCTGGCTTTGGTGAAGCCTGCGGCCTTCGGGTCGCTGAGGAAGTAGCTGATGTTCGGCTCGCCGTCGAAGTAGACGCGGACGAACACGGCACGCCCTTCGGCGTTCTCGATGTGTTCCGGGGTGACCCGCTCGCCTTCGGCGGTGGTCAGCTCGCGGATGCTGATGTAGTCGGTGTCGTAGTAGCCGCGGTCACGGTCGAGGATTTCGTAGCCGCGGCCGCGCAGCTCGTCCTCGGTCTGTGCCTTCACCCGCGCCCGGGCGCGGTCGTCACGGGCGCGCTGTGCCGCGTGTGTGAACTGGGCCGGGTCGTTGATCGCGATTTCGATCAGGTCGGCGCGGGTGGCGTCGTCGTCCTCGAACTCGATCAGCGTTGCGGCCTGGTCGAGGGTCAGCTGGTGCTCCTGGATCGCGGAGGCGGCGACGGCGTTCTCCGCGACGGCCAGGCCGCTCTTGACCACGGCCTGCTTGGTGCCGGTTCGCTTGGCGATCGCGGCGGGGCTGAGTCCTTCGAATGCGAGCTGCTGGAACGCTGCAGCCCGGTCGCCATCGGTGAGGGCTTCGCGCTGGTCGTTCTCGACCATCTGCTGCACGATGCGCTCCACAGCGGCCTCGTCCGCCTCGACGATGTAGGCGGGGATGCTGGTCAGTCCGGCCTCGCGGGCTGCGAGGGTGCGTCGCTGGCCTGCCCGGACCAGAACGTTGCCCTGGGCGTCGCGTCGGGCGAGAACGGGCGTTAGAACGCCGTTCTCGCGGATGCTGGCGATGAATTCCTTGGTCAGCGGGGCGCTGGGTCGCACGTTCGCTTCGATGATGATCGCGTTGGGGTCGATGTGCTCGACGGTTCCCTGGCTTGCGGTAGTTGTGTTCACGGTTCTCTCTCCCGATCAACTGATTTTTTTGCCTGTCTGGCGAGAGAAATCGATAGAGAGCGGGAGCGCCGGAGTGCCGGGTCGTGGAATACCGGAGCGCAGCGAGGATATGCCGCGAAAGCCCGGAACGTAGGCGCGGAGCGAACTACGATGACCGGCCAGACAGACGAAAAAAGTGGCAAGGACAGCGCCGCGCAGCGGCTCGAATCAGGGTCAATCAGTCGCCGCCGGCTAGGCGGCGTCTCCGAGGTATTGCCAGCGGCTCTCTGGACTGAGAGCGCCGACTGTGACGAGTTCTCGAGCGCTTCGGTGGTCGGCTCGGCGGTCGGCGGATCGAGGGTAGCGGGGCCAGATTCGTTCGCCCGGCGCGTCGGCCTCGAATAGCGGTCGGCTCGATGCGTTTCGGCGTCGTGGACGCATCCTGGGCGAGGCGTTCATGGTGGTGAGCTCGGCTTGCCACCATGCCCATACTTCGCGTTCGGCTCGGTATCGTTCGGCTCGATCGAGAAGGGTTCCGGCGACGCCGAGGATGCGAGCTGCCTGATCTCGGAGATCTCGCTTGGCTCGGGCCCATCCTTCTCGATGCTTGATGATGAGGCGATGCCGGCGCAGGCGGCTGAGGATCCTCGTGGTGTGCCGGGTACCGGTGCCGAGGAGTCGCGCAGCGGTGTCTACGGTGAGTGTGGGGTGCTGGCGAAGGATGGCGTAGAGCTTCCCGGCGAGGTGGCCAAGGCCGGCGCGGGTGAAGAGGTCGTGTCGGCTGTCTGTTAATTCGTCCTCGAGCTGGGCTACTTGGATGGAGCGAGCGTTGTAGAGGTCGGCCGGGGGGCGGGGGTTATCTAGAGGTTGTGACCGGACTGTGCCAGAGGTTGTGGAAAGTGTGAGGGTCAAGCGCCATTCGGCGGCGTTGCCGCCGTCGGTGGTGGTGACCTTCTGCACGTATCCGTCGCGTGCGAGCCGCTGGAGGGCGTCTGCGGCCGTGGTGCGGCCGAGCCCGACCATCAGGGCGAGGTCGCGGATCGAGGCCGCTACGACCCGTTTTCCGGTCTGCAGGGTGAGGTAGGCCAGGGCGGTCAGGATGGAGCGCTCGGAGAGCGCGGCTTCCGTCCGTCCCCAGCGTCCGGGGGCGACGCGGAAGCGCGTCAGGAGGTCGTCAACGTCGCGCACGATGGCGTCGAGCTCTGTCAGGTCGCGGGGCTCTCGCGCGGCCGGGAGAGGCCGTTGTACGGCCGCGTACTGCTGCGCCTTGGCCCACTGGCGTTCGAGCCGTTCGCGAGCCTCCGCGGGGGAGCGGCGGCGGCGGGTGCCGCGGCCGGTGTTCTTGGTGCGGTAGTGCTCCATCCCAGGGGCGGTCTTGGCAGCGTGCTCAACGTCGGCCAGGGACCACCCGGCATTAGCGGCCGCCAGGAGGCACATGAACCCGGTCCATGATGGGTTGCTGCCGCCGTCGATCGTGGCCATGTGGGCGGCGCCGGAGGCGGTGAGCTGTCGGTGCGCGCGGTGTGAACGGTCGACAGGGCCGGATGGGGCGCTCTCAGCGGCTCTCAGAGCGGGTTTCCGCTCGTCGAGCACCGCTACGAGGGCGATCAGTTCGTCAGGAACGATCCTGCTGGCCGTGAGCGCGCCGAGGCTGCCTCGGATGATGGCCGAACTGGATCCGTCGCGGTGAGGCGACAGCGGCGGCCGCGCAGCGCCCTCCCGCACGTTCAGGAGCATTCCGTGGTCAAGGGTGCGATAGTTCGCGCGGGCCGCGCGGGCGAGGGTCGCCACGACGTCCGCCCGGGCTCCGCCCGGTACGGCAATCCAGATGTGGCGGCCGCCGGACCCGGATGACTGGCAGAGCACGTGTGCGATCGCCAGCTCGTCGAGGATGCGGGAGAGGGCATCGGCTTCGTCGACAGCGCGTTCCATCAGCTCGGCGTCGACGCCGTGCTTGTCCTTGCCGTCGAAGTCGAAGCAGAGCAGTCGGAATAGGCCCGCATCGTCGGCCAGGCGGATGCACCACGGCGTTGTAGGTGCCTGCGGGCCGACGCGGTGGAAGCTGGGGTAGCTGTTCTCGTCGAGGCGGCCGTAGGCGTCTCGCTTCATCACGCGCACGCGATCGCGTGGGCTGATTCGGCGGGTCAGCTCCCAGGCGTCAGCGACGTCGGCGGACACGCTCGGAGGCGTGTAGCCGTGCAAAACGTCGTATTTGCCACTATCCGGGGCTATGATGGCCTCACTCCTTGAGGATTCGTTCTTGAGGGTGCACTGAAGCCCCCGGCTGGTAACCGGGATATTCGGTGGGACTAGCTCGAACCTCGAGGCCGGCAAGCGAAGAGGGTTTGAGCTACGAAACTTGGAGGGCCCGTCGCGGAAGCGGCGGGTCCTTTCGTTTAAGCGGCTGTCGTGGTGGTTACCTCCGTGCCGTCGAGCGTGGGGGAGAGCACGGGCAGTCCGCCGCGCTCAGCTTCGAGCTGGCTTACTAGCCGCTCGAGGTAGAGGGAGAGCGAGAGCGAGCCGGAGGCCATGCCCGCGTCTCGTAGTCTCTGCTCGGTGGACTCTTCGAGCCTGACTTTCAGTTCAACAACTTTCACGCCTTTAGGGCGGCGGTTACGTTTGATACCCGCGTTGCTTCCCATCGTCATGTTGCGAGTATTTCGGGTTAACAGGCCCGTTAACGCAAGGACGCGCCGCGTGTCGCACATCATTGCGCCGTCCGTCCTCTGCTGGCCCCGCTAAGCGAGGCAGGGGCCGCTTCTACGTCGTGCGGAGCCTTCGTGCCACACAGGGTGCAGAAGTTGTACTTCAGAGACTGGGGCTTGCTGCAGTGCCGGCAGGGGGAGTCTCCGATTGCACGCTTGTCGTCGGAGGCGTCGTCGACGGTGCCGTCTGGGTTGAGGATCTGCACGAACGCGTCCGGGTGGATTCCAAGCTGGTAGGTGGCGTCGACGTCGACGACGGTCAGTCTGACCGGCCGACCGACCTGGCGGCCGATCGCGGCGCAGCGGGCAATGATTCCGGCGCGCAGTCGCGCGGTGTCGGCTGCGATCAGCGGGCGCGAGGTTCCGCTGATCGTGAGCTCACCGGAGGCGTCTTGGCGCACGATCGCGCTCAGACGCGGTTGGGTGGGGATGAAGGTCGGCATCAGTAGTTCCTGTGGCAGGTGTCGTTGCAGAGAGTCATGCCGAACAGTTCGTAGAACTTCTCGGGATCGACCCAGCCGGGTACGGCGGGGTCGAGGGGGAGCGTCGCGATCTGCGGGTTGATGTTGCCCACGACGTTGATGCGGAGGTCCAGGTGACACCCGGTGGCGGGCGCTTCGTCGCCCACGAGGGAGATCTTCTCTCCGGTGGTCACGGTGTCTCCGACCTTTACGAGACGATCGGATTGGTGGCTGTGCAGATAGGAGATTGTGTATCCGTCGGGGCTCTTGATCGAGAGGTAGAGGCGATCGGAGAGAACGACGGTGCCGGGCTGGATCGCGTAGATGGGCTTGCCGCACGGGTTCGGCCAATTCTGCAGGTCGTCTGCCGGGTGGTAGCTGCTTGCGCCTTCGGTGGGCGAGCTGCGCGGGCCGAACTTGTCAGTCATGTTGAACGGCATATCGAGCGGCATACCGAGAGCGCCGCTGCCGCATCCGGTCGAGGGGGAGGCGGTGACGCCGCTGAGGGCGGCGGTGATCTGTCCGGCCGCGTCCCAGTATTTGGCGTAGTAGTAGGGGTCGGCGTTGACCTGCACCTTGTGGGCGGCGAGCGTGGGCTCGAGGGTTTCCCAGTTGGGGACGTTCTTCAATCGTTCGAAGAAGAGCGTCGCGGATTTGAAGGGGTCCATGCGGTCCGCAAGGCTGCCCCAGCTGTCGCGCTGCTGGAACAGTCCGCGGGAGTCGGGGCCGGCTTGGTCGCCGTAGTTGAGCACGCGGAGCCCGGATTCGCCCATTGCCGTCATGACGCCGATCTGCTGCGCCTGGGCGTTGAGTCCGAGGGCTTCGGCGGCGTTCATGATGTAGGCGGCGTTCACGAGCTGGTCGTGCCCGTAACCGGCGACGGCCGCGGTGGGCACGGTGTTCTCATCGACCTTCACGCCGGCGCCGGAGGGTCCGCACGCGGCCGCGGCCGCGTTGCTGCCACCCAAGAGCAGGATGAAGCCGAACAACAGTCCGATGAAAAGAACGGGGACGAGCAACAGCGCGACTACCCCCTTGCCGCCTTGCACGTGACTACCTCCCCGGCGGTGTGATTCGGTCGACGAGCCACGGGTCGGTCGGAGCGTTGCGGGTGAGCGAGACCACGTAAGTTCCGATATCAGTCGGCACAGTCACGAGGAGCGCGTAGGCGGTGGCGACCTCCACGACGGGGCCCCCC
>NZ_JBHVYL010000027.1:0-51521 GCF_042880955.1 Leifsonia sp. NPDC058292 | reverse complement strand
CACCGGCACCCGCCGAGATGCCGGTTGTTGCGGGTTTTGCGCGCGAAAAGTTGCCACAACTGGCACCTCGGCCGCGCGCGATTGACCCTGTGGATAACTTTCGACGTCGATCGGCGGGATCGGGAAGAGTGTGCCCATGCATCCACCTCTCCCCGGTCATTTGGCCGGCCGCGCATTCTCCGTCCATCAGGCCGTCGAGGCCGGCATCCCCCCTTCGCGACTGCGGGGCAGAGATCTGGTCACGCCTTTCCGCGGCACCCGGATGCCCGCCACGAGCGCCGACGACTTCGTCTTGCGGTGTCAGGCACTGACCGCTCGCCTACCCCGGGCCGTGATCTCCCATCAGACCGCGGCGGCGCTGCTCGGGCTCCCCTCCGGCAACTCGACCACCGACGACCTCCACATCACCGTTCCGTCCTCCGTGCGGCAGCCGAGGGTTGCGGGGGTGCGCTCCCACAGCGGTGACCTGACAGCGCGCGACCTGGCCAGGGTTCGCGGAGTGCTGGTCACGTGTCCGGCGCGAACCTGGGCCGACGTTTCGAGGAGCGCCTCGCTGCGAGACCTCGTCGTGCTCGGGGATGCGGTCGTCCACTGGCGTGCTCCGCGGGCGACCGTCGAGGAGTTGCGGGAACGAACGGATGTGCGTGGTCGCCGAGGAGCCGTCGCCGCGCGATCGGCTCTCGACCTGATGCACCCGAGATCGGAATCGCCGCAGGAGACGCTGCTGCGCGTCATGCTCGCACAGGCCGGCCTGCCACCGCCCGACGTGAACGTCGACCTGCGCGGAGCAGACGGGCAGTTCCTCGCCCGCCCCGATCTCCGCTTCGCCGAGCAGCGGGTGATCCTCGAATACGAGGGCGACCACCACCGCATCGACCAGGCCCAATGGCGCCGTGATCTCGTTCGCACCACGATGCTCCTGGCAGCGGGCGAAGACGTCATCAGGGTCGGGGCGGCCCATCTCTTGCAGGAGAAGCGGCTCGTCGCCCTCGTCTTCCGGAGGCTGGCTGCGCGCGGTTGGATGCCCGGATGACACCCCGGATCAACCGGGGCAACCGCGGCAACCGCACTCCGCCGGGAGTACGTCTCCACCCCGAAGTCGTACCTGGGCATGAGGTCGTTGCACACTGTGCAATGAGATACTTCGGTGTGCGGCGAAGGCGTCGCGGCCATCGAATCCAGATTTCGCAAAGGGTACGCCTGTGCATTTCCTCGCCGTCCTCAGTATGAAGAACCGCGCCCTCATCGCGCTCGTCACGATCGTGGCGGCGGTGTTCGGCGGGCTCGCGCTCACGAACCTGAAGCAGGAGCTCGCGCCGAGCATCCAGTTTCCGCAGCTGGCGATCGTCACCTCGTATCCGGGGGCGTCGCCGGAGGTCGTCAACAACGACGTGAGCACGCCCATCGAGACGGCGATCCAGGGTGTGCCCGACCTCGACAACACCTCGGCGGTCAGCAGCACGAACCAGTCGCTGATCACCGCGAAGTTTACCTACGGCACCAACCTGGCCACCGCCGAGCAGAAGCTCGATCAGGCCATCAACCGCATCAAGTCGACCCTTCCCGATGGCACAGACCCCCAGGTCGTCTCGGGCAGCCTCGATGATCTGCCGGTCATCCAGCTCGCCGTCACGAGCGACGCCGACCAGAAGGCGCTCGGCGACAAGATCACGAAGCTGGCGCTACCCGACATCAAAGACGTGACGGGTGTCAACGACGCCCAGCTCGTCGGCCAGGTCGGCCAGCGCGTGACGATCGTTCCCGACACCGCCAAGCTCACCGCCGCGGGGCTCACTTCCCAGTCGATCAAGGATGCGCTGCAGCAGAACGGCGTTCTGGTGCCGGGTGGCTCGATCACCGAAGACGACAAGACCCTCTCCGTGCAGTCGGGGGCGCAGCTCACGTCGGTCGACGACATCGCGGCCCTCCCGCTCATCCCCGCCGCCGGCGGTTCTGCGGGCGGCTCGGCTGGCGGGTCCGCCGGGGCGGGTGCGGGCGGCTCGGCTGGCGCAGGCGCGCCGGCCGGCGAAGGCGCCTCGGCCGGTGCGGGCGCATCTGCTGGTGCGGGCGCATCTGCAGGTGCGGGTGCAGGCGCATCAGCCGGCGCCGCTGCGGCCGTGACCCCGGCCATCTCGACCATCGGGGACGTCGCGAGCGTCACGATCACCGACGACCCGACCGCATCCCTCTCCCGCGTCGACGGCAAGCCGGCCCTCACGATCGCGGTGACGAAGCTTCCCTCGGCCAACACGGTCGAGGTGTCGAAGGGCGTCAACGCCCTGATCGACGACCTGCAGACGAAGCTCGGCGACAGCGCGAAGATCACCGTCGTGTTCGATCAGGCTCCGTTCATCGAGCAGTCCATCAACTCGCTCGCCGAAGAAGGCCTGCTCGGCCTCGTCTTCGCGGTGATCGTGATCCTCGTGTTCCTGCTGTCGATCCGTTCGACGCTGGTCACCGCGATCTCGATCCCGACCAGCGTTCTCATCACGTTCATCGTGATGCAGGCCACGGGATACACGCTCAACATCATCACGCTCGGTGCGCTCACGATCGCCATCGGCCGAGTGGTCGACGACTCCATCGTGGTCATCGAGAACATCAAGCGCCAGCTGGTGGCCGGTGTCGACCGTGCGGCGACCATCGTGAAGGCCGTGCGCGAGGTCGCGGGAGCGATCACCGCATCCACGATCACGACCGTCGCGGTGTTCCTGCCGCTGGCGTTCGTCGGCGACGTGACCGGCGAGCTGTTCCGGCCGTTCGCCGTCACGGTGACCATCGCGCTGCTGTCGTCGCTGCTCGTCGCACTGACCATCGTTCCGGTGCTCGCGTACTGGTTCCTGCGGCCGCCCAAGCCGAAGAAGCACGAGGCTGGAACCGAGCAGGTCGACGCCTCGCACCTGTCTGTCGAGGATGCGCTTGCCGCGGGAGAAGACGAGCTCGAGCATCCGTCGATGCTGCAGCGCGGCTACCTGCCGATCATCCACTGGACGCTCAAGCACTCGGTGTCCACCATGCTGATCGCGGTGCTGCTGCTCGTCGGCACAGGCTTCCTGTTCCCGTTCATGAAGACGAACTTCCTCGGCTCGACGGGTCAGAACACCCTGTCGATCTCGCAGACCCTCCCGCCGGGAACCAGCCTCGACGCTCAGGATGCGGCCTCCAAGTCGGTCGAGAAGGTGCTGCTCGACACCGACGGCGTCAAGACGGTTCAGCTGTCGATCGGGTCGAGCGGCAGCAGCCTGCGCGACGCTTTCGCCGGCGGTGGCGGCGGCATCAGCTACTCGGTGACCACCGACCCGGATGCCGACCAGGAGAAGATCCAGAACACGGTCGAAGACGAACTGGCCAAGATCAAGGGCCAGGGCGACATCACGGTGTCGACCTCGAGCGGGTTCGGCGCGTCGAACGACATCGAGATCGACGTCACGGCCACGAGCAACGAAGACCTGCAGAAAGCCACCGACTCGATCGTGTCGGCCGTGAAGGGCCTCGGCTCGATCAAGCAGACGAGCGACAACCTGAGCGCGTCGCTGCCGTATGTGGCGGTGAAGGTCGACCGCGACAAGGCGGCTGCAGCAGGTCTCAGCGAGATCGCGATCGGCGGGCTGGTCTCGCAGGCCGTTCAGCCGAGCACCGTCGGATCGGTCGCGATCGACAACACCACGCTCAAGATCTACCTGCAGAGCGACAACCCGCCGACCACGGTCGCCGAACTTTCCGACCTGCAGATCCCGACGCTCGCGGGCCCGGTCGCGCTGAACACGCTGGCCGATGTCGCCGAGACGAACGGTCCCGCCACCGTGACGACCGAGCGCGGACTCCGCACGGCCACCGTGACGGCGACGCCCGGCACGGACAACCTCGGAACTGCGAACGCCGACGTGACCAAGGCGCTCAAGGATGCGGACATCCCGTCCGGTGCGACGGCGAAGATCGGCGGTGTGTCGTCGAGCCAGTCGGATGCGTTCTCGCAGCTCGGTATCGCACTGCTGGCGGCCATCCTGATCGTCTACATCGTCATGGTGGCGACGTTCCGCTCGCTGCGTCAGCCGTTGGAGCTGCTCATCTCGGTTCCGTTCGCCGCCACCGGCGCCATCGCACTGCAGGTGATCTCGGGCATTCCGCTCGGAGTGGCATCCCTCATCGGCGTGCTGATGCTCATCGGCATCGTGGTGACGAACGCGATCGTGCTCATCGACCTCGTGAACCAGTACCGTCGCCGAGGGATGAGCGTGGCCGAAGCTGTGGCGCACGGGGCCTCGCGACGTCTGCGGCCCATCCTGATGACGGCGCTCGCTACCATCGCGGCGCTGTTCCCGATGGCGATCGGCCTCACCGGCCACGGCGGCTTCATCTCGCAACCGCTGGCGATCGTCGTGATCGGCGGACTCATCTCGTCGACCCTGCTCACCCTGGTCGTTCTTCCGACGTTCTACAACCTCGTCGAGGGCGCGAAGGAGCGTCGCACTGCGAAGCGCGCAGCCCGTGACGGAGGGGACGACGGAGGAGAAACTCGCGGAGACGCCGGCGGAGAACCGGGTGGCACTCCAGGCTCAGGTGCCGCGACAGCAGCAGGGGCCGGGGCGGGGGCGGCTCCGTCGGGCGCTTCCGGGGCTTCGGGGGCGTCGGGAGTTTCTGGGGCCTCTGGCGGCTCTGGGGCCTCTGGCGCTTCTGGGCCTATCGCGCAGAACTGACGAGGTGGTCGAGGGCGGCCATCGCGAGCGCGGACCACTGGTCAGCACTCGTGGATGGCACCTCGACCCAGTCTTTGAGCGGCCTGTTCCGGCGCCCGGGGTCGAAAGGCATCGCGCCCGGCAGCATCAGCGCTTCGGCGTGAGCGCTCGACTCGCGGCCCAGCTTGAACGCCATCGCACCGTAGAACTCGGAAGCGAACACTTGCCTGCCGAGCTTGAGCGCAGGATGACCGAACAACTTTCCGACCACCGCCCCGGAACCGGCGAGGTCGGCGGCCACGACGTCGAAGGCTGAGACGGAATCCATGCGCCGATCCTAGGCCGTGGCCGGTTCGCGGCGCACTGGACGCCGCGCATCCGGGCCGCGGCGCGCGCGGCACCGGCGTACGGGATACCGGACGCTCCGGCCGCGCACGCCGTTCCGCCGGCCGCGCGGCGTTGGTAGCTTCGGCTCATGAGCAGAAGCGCGTTGTCCGTCGATCCTCTGTGGCCGCGAGCGGGGGACTGGCCCTCGCCCGGCACGGTCGCGTCGGGCGAGACCGTCGACCTGACGCTGCTCGGCATCCCGACGTGGCGCACCTCGCTCTCCGTCACGGGCGCGGCGGCGACGCCGGAGGCCGTTCGCGCCGCTCTGCGCTATTACGCGACGTTCACCGTCGGCGATCGTTCCGCCCGCGACGGCCGGCAGCACCGGGATGTCGGTGATCTTCGACTCACGGACGCAGGAGACGTCGTCGAACCCGACGGGCCCGAGGGTGAGCTGCGTGCGATGCGGGCGGTGGCGGATGCGGTGGCGAGGGCATCCCTGGTCGTCGCGGTCGGTGGCGACAACGCGCTCACCGTGCCTGCCGCGCTCGGCGCGTGGGGCGACGACCTGCCTGCGGCGGGACTGGTCACACTCGACGCGCACCACGATCTGCGCGACGGTGTGAGCAACGGCTCGCCGGTGCGGCGCCTCATCGAAGCCGGACTCGACGGCCGCCGCGTCGTGCAGATCGGCATCGCCGATTTCGCCAACTCGCCCGACTACGCGGCGCGCGCCGCCGACTACGGCATCACGGTCGTCCACCGCGACGAACTGCACCGGCGCCCCATCGACGACGTCATGGCCGAAGCGTTCGACATCGCGGGCGCGGCCGGCGGTCCGGTTCACGTGGATCTGGACGTCGACGTGTGCGACCGGTCGGTGGCTCCGGGATGCCCTGCCTCGGTCCCGGGTGGCATCTCGGCCTGGGAGCTGCGCCGCGCCGCCCGGCTTGCCGGCGCCCGTCCCTCGGTCCGCTCGATCGACCTCGCCGAGGTGGACGCCACCGCCGACGCCCCGGACGGCCGCACGGTGCGCCTCACCGCCCTCTGCATCCTCGAGGCCGCGGCCGGCCTCGCCACGCGCTAGCGCCTCTCCCCGCATCCGGCACCCCCACGCGGCGACGCCACCGGTCGCCGCGGGGCCGCGGGGCCGCGGGGCCGCGCCACGACCACGGCCCTTCGCGCCGAATGCGCCCGTTCCGGTCGAGTGTGGGTGCTGCGCCTGCCACATTCGACCGCACCGGCCACGCTCGCCGCCGCGGGCGGCGCGCCGCCCCGCACCCACGACCAGGATGCGCCGCTCGCCCCACACTCGACCGCACCGGCCACGCGCGCCCGCGACCAGGATGCGCCGCGCGCCCGCAGACCCCGCGCGCCCGCAGACCCCGCGCGCCCGCAGACCCCGCGCGCCCGCAGACCCCGGGCGCCCGCAGACCCCGGCAGACCCCGGCGCCCGCAGACCCCGCGCGCCCCACACCCCGCGCATCCCACGTTCGCGGCACCGCACCTCGAACGTGGCCCTTCGCGCCGAGTGCGCCCGTTCCGGTCGAGTGTGGCAGCTGCGCCTGCCACATTCGACCGCATCGGCCACGCTCGCCGCCCCGGGCGGCGTGCGCTGGGCGGCGTGCGGCCGCGCACGCGCCCCCTCTCGCGTCCCGCCCACCATCCCCACGCGCCCAACGGCCCGCTCATTGAGTTGCGCTGAAGTGTTGTTCTGGGGCGCATTTCACCCCACTTCGGCGCTTCTCGATTGATGTGGGGTGGGTGGGGGCGGCGCGCGCTACGCGGCGCGCGCTACGCGGCGCGCGTGCCGGCGCGCCAGGCGCCGTCGACGAGGGGGACGCCGGGGCGGTAGGCGAGGTGCACGTAGCTGGGGGCGCGCAGCGCGACGAAGTCGGCGCGGGCGCCAGGGCCGAGGTGACCGACGTCGGTGCGGCGGAGCGCCGCGGCGCCGCCGGCGGTGGCCGACCAGACCGCCTCGGCCGGCGTCATGCCCATGTCACGCACGGCGACGGCGATACAGAACGGCATCGACGAGGTGAACGAGGAGCCGGGGTTGCAGTCGCTCGCGATGGCGACGGTGACGCCCGCGTCGATGAGACGCCGGGCATCCGGGTACGGCTGGCGGGTGGAGAACTCGGCGCCGGGGAGCAGGGTCGCAACGGTGCTGGACCCGGCGAGGAGTGCGACATCGGCGTCGGTGAGGTGGGTGCAGTGGTCGACACTGGCGGCGTCGAGGGAGACGGCCAGCTCGATGCCGGCGCCGGGCGCGAGCTGGCTGGCGTGGAGACGCACGCCGAGACCACGGGCGGCTCCGGCGGCCAGGATGCGGCGGGACTGCTCCGGCGTGAACGCGCCCTCTTCGCAGAACGCGTCGATCCAGCGCGCGAGCGGAGCGCAGGCGTCGAGCATCTCGCCGACCACGAGATCGACGTACGCGTCGGGGTCGGCCGCGAACTCGCTCGGCACGACGTGGGCTCCGAGGAACGTCGTCTCGTCGGTCACGCGTGCGGCGAGCGTCAGCAGCCGGGCTTCGTCCGCGACGGTCAGACCGTAGCCGCTCTTGATCTCGAACGTGGTCGTACCCTGGGCGACCAGCTCGGTCACGAAGGCGTCGAGCCGGTCGGTGAGCTCCGCATCCGTCGCCTCACGGGTCGCCGCCATGGTGCTTCTGATGCCGCCCGCGGTGTATGCCGCTCCCGACATACGCGCCTCGAACTCGGCGGAACGGTCGCCGCCGAACACGAGATGCGTGTGGCTGTCCACGAAACCGGGCAGCACGGTGGCGCCGTGCAGGTCGACGACGTCCGCATCCGAGGCCGCGAGGGCGAAGGCGTCGGAGGAGGGGAGCTCGTCGGCGCGTCCGCTCCAGACCACCAGTCCGTCGGAGACGAGCATCGCCGCATCGGTCACCAGGCCGAGGCGTTCGACACCGCCGGCAGACCGTTGCGCCGGCTCGTTGGTGACCAGCTGGCCGATGCCGGTGACGAGGGTGGCCGGGGCGCGCATCCTCAGCCCTCCTGCATCGGGATGCGCAGCCCGCGTTCGCGGGCCACCTCCGCCGCCCGCTCGTACCCGGCGTCGACGTGACGCATCACACCGGTGCCCGGGTCGTTGGTGAGCACGCGCTCGATCTTCTCGGCGGCGAGCGGGGTGCCGTCGGCGACGACGACCTGGCCGGCGTGGATGGAACGACCGATGCCGACCCCGCCGCCGTGGTGGATCGACACCCAGGTGGCCCCGGATGCGGTGTTCAGCAGGGCGTTCAGGAGCGGCCAGTCGGCGATCGCGTCCGAACCGTCGGCCATCGCCTCCGTCTCCCGGTACGGCGACGCGACGGAGCCGGAGTCCAGATGGTCGCGGCCGATGACGACGGGTGCGGAGAGTTCGCCGCTCGCGACCATCTCGTTGAAACGCAGGCCGGCGAGGTGGCGTTCTTTGTAGCCGAGCCAGCAGATGCGGGCGGGCAGACCCTCGAAGTGCACCTTCTCGCCGGCGGCGGCTATCCAGCGGTGGAGGTGCTCGTCGTCGGGGAACAGTTCGAGGATGGCCTTGTCGGTCGCGGCGATGTCGGCCGGGTCGCCGGAGAGCGCGGCCCAGCGGAATGGCCCCTTCCCCTCGGCGAACAGCGGCCGGATGTAGGCGGGCACGAACCCGGGAAAATCGAACGCGCGCTCGTAGCCGCCGAGCTCGGCCTCGGCCCGCAGCGAGTTGCCGTAGTCGAAGACCTCGGCCCCCGCATCCTGGAACCCCACCATCGCCTCGACGTGTTTCGCCATCGAGGCCCGCGCCGCGACGGTGAAACCCTCGGGATCGGCCTCGGCGGCATCGTGCCACTCGGCGACGGTGACGCCCTCGGGCAGGTAGCTCAGGGGGTCGTGCGCGCTCGTCTGATCGGTGACGATGTCGATCGGCACGCGGCGTGCCAGCAGTTCGGCGAACACGGTGGCGGCGTTGCCGACCAGACCGACGGAGAGTGCGCGGCGCTCGGCGCGCGCGGCCAGCGAGCGGGCGACGGCGTCGTCGAGGTCGGTGGCCAACTCATCCAGGTAGCCGTGGTCGATGCGGCGCTGCAGGCGGGATTCGTCCACGTCCACGATCAGCACCGCACCCTCGTTCATCGTGACGGCGAGGGGCTGGGCGCCGCCCATGCCACCCGCGCCGGCTGTGAGGGTGAGGGTTCCGGCGAGCGTTCCGCCGAACCTCTTGGCCGCGACGGCCGCGAAGGTCTCGTAGGTTCCCTGGAGGATGCCCTGGGTGCCGATGTAGATCCACGAACCGGCGGTCATCTGGCCGTACATCGTGAGCCCGAGGGCTTCGAGGCGCCGGAACTCGGGCCAGGTCGCCCAGTCGCCGACGAGGTTCGAGTTCGCGATGAGCACCCGGGGAGCCCACTCGTGCGTGCGAAAGACACCGACGGGCTTGCCCGACTGCACGAGCAGCGTCTCGTCTTTCTCGAGGTCGCGCAGCGTGCGCACGATCGCGTCGTAGGCCTCCCAGCTGCGTGCTGCCCGGCCGGTGCCGCCGTAGACGACGAGGTCGTCGGGGCGCTCGGCCACATCGGGGTCGAGGTTGTTCATCAGCATCCTCAGCGGCGCCTCGGTCTGCCAGCTCTTGGCCGTGAGCTCGGTGCCGCGTGCGGCGCGCACCTCTCGTGCTCCCTGCATGGTTCTCTCCTTCGAGGTCGTGCGTTCAGTTGAGGGGGCCGGTGACCGACTCGGCGGCGGCGAGGACGCGGCCCGAGTGCACGAGCGCGACCACGGCCTCGATCTCGGGCGAGAGGTAGCGGTCGGGCCCCGGTCCCTCGGCGACCGTGCGCACCTCGGCGATGACCGCACCGGTCGCCGCGCCGGGATGCAACGGCGCCCGCAGGTCGGCGGCGCGAGCGGCGGTCATCACCTCGATCGCGAGCACCCGGCCGAGTCCGTCGATCGCGCGGCGCAGTTTGCGCGCGGCGGCCCAGCCCATCGAGACGTGGTCCTCCTGCATCGCCGACGAGGGGATCGAGTCGACGGATGCGGGAGCGGCCAGGCGCTTCAGTTCCGACACGATGCCCGCGGCGGTGTACTGCGCGATCATAAGCCCGGAGTCGACGCCGACCTCGTGCGCGAGGAAGGGCGTGAGCCCCTGGTTTCGCGCCGGGTCGAGAAAACGGTCGGTGCGGCGTTCTGACATGCTCGCCACATCCGCGATCACGATCGCCAGGAAGTCGAGAACGTAGGCGACGGGCGCGCCGTGGAAGTTGCCGTTCGACTCGACCCGTCCATCGAGAGTGAGCACCGGGTTGTCGACGGCGGACGCGAGCTCGCGGTCGGCGACGAGGGTCGCATGGTCGAGCGTGTCGCGCGCCGCTCCGTGCACCTGCGGGGCGCAGCGCAACGAGTACGCATCCTGCACCCGGGTGCATTCCGGGCCTTTGTGGCTGGCGACCAGCGGGGAGCCGTCGAGCAGGTGACGGATGTTCGCGGCCGAGAGTGACTGGCCGTGCTGCGGGCGCAGGCGGTGCAGGTCGGCGGCGAACACCGCATCCGTGCCGAGCAAGGACTCCACGCTCATGGCCGCCGACACGTCGGCTGTGCGGAGCAGCGCGGTGAGGTCGTGCAGCGCGAGGCAGAGCATGCCGAGCATCCCGTCGGTGCCGTTGATGAGGGCGAGGCCCTCCTTCTCGGCGAGCACGACCGGACGGATGCCGGCCGCCGCCAGCGCCTCTCCCGCGTCGGTGAGCGTGCCCGGCTCGTCGGCCGCACCACCGACCCGCACCTGTCCTTCGCCCATGGCCGCGAGTGCACAGTGGGCGAGCGGCGCGAGGTCGCCGGAGCAGCCGAGCGAACCGTACTCGCGCACGACCGGGGTGATGCCGGCGTTCAGGATCGCCGCATAGGTCTCGACGGTCACCCGGCGCGCGCCCGTGCGCGCGGTCATCAGCGTGGACAGGCGCAGCAGCATCAGCGCCCGCACCACCTCGCGCTCGACCTCGGGGCCGGAACCCGCGGCGTGCGAGCGCACCAGGCTCGCCTGCAGCTGTGCCCGGCGGTCACCGGGGATGAAGGTCGTCGCCAGTGCGCCGAAGCCGGTCGAGATGCCGTAGTGCGGTTCGACGTCGTCGGCAAGAGCCTCGACGATCGCGCGAGACGATTCGACGGCCGCGAGCGACTCGGCGTCGAGCTCGATGCCGGCGCCGTGACGGGCGACCGCGACCACTTCGGCGATCGTGAGCGGCCGTGCGCCGACGACGACGCTGTTCTTCGTGAGGAGCATGACCTCATCCCACACGCTCCGGCGCTCGCGGTGGGCACGTCTAAACTGATCCCCGTCCGGTATCCCAGACGGGCGACAGTGACACCGACAGTGACACCGACAGCGGCGGCGCCGGCGACGGCGAGAGCAGAGGAGGGACGGATGAGCAAGGTTCCGGCGGCAGACAACACGCTGCGCATCCTCGGGCATCTGGCCGCACAACGCGGACCGGTGCCCGCGGCCTCGATCGCAACGGCTCTCGGACTGCCGAGATCCACCGTCTACCACCTGCTCGCGGTGCTGCTCGAACACGGTTTCGTGCTGCACTTCCCGGAGGCGAAACGGTACGGGCTCGGGGTCGCCTCCTACGAGCTGAGTTCGGCGTTCTCCCGGCAGGAGCCGCTGAGCCGGCTGGGGCGGCCCATCCTCGCCGGGCTGGTCGACGCCATCGGCGAGTCGGGCCACGTCGCCGTGCTCCACGGCCGCGACGTCGTCTACATCGCCGAGGAGCGTGCGCCGCGGCGGCCCCGCCTGGTGACGGATGTCGGGGTGCGGCTCCCCAGTCACCTGACGGCCAGCGGGCGGGCACTGCTCGCCACGCTTCCCGCCGGCCAGCTTCGCGCGCTGTATCCGGATGCTGACGCGTTCGAAGACCGCACCGGCGCGGGGCCGCACTCCTACGCTGAGCTCAAACGCGTCGTCGCCGAAGCGCGTGAGGCCGGATTCGCCACGGAGGACGGCGAGGTGACCCCGGGGTTCGCCTCGGTCGCGGTCTCGGTGCGCGACCATGCGGGGTGGCCGGCTGCGGGGATCGCGATCACATTCCCGAGAGAGAATGTTCCCTGCGACCAGTGGGCTGCGCTCGCCGGGCGGGTGCGCGAGGCGGCCGCCGAACTGTCGCGCCGCATCCGCGGCACCTGACGCCGACGCCGCCGCCGACGCCGCGCGCGGTCACGATCGCGGGTGGGGTCAGGGAGCGGCCAGGGTGACCTCGGTCGTGTGCCGGCGGCCGCCGCGCAAGAAGTCCACGGTGACCTTGTCGCCCGGCTCGCTCGTGAGCTGGATGGCCGTGAGCACGTCGACGCTCGACGCGGCGCGCCCGTTCAGCCCGGTCACCACATCCCCGGGCCGGATGCCCGCCTTCGCCGCTGGGCCTCCCGGCTCGACGGAGTACACGTACAGGCCGTCGGCGATGCCGTAGCGCGCGGAGACCGCGTGCGGGATCGGCACGAGGTCGACACCGGCCGTGGGATACGCGACCTCTCCGGTCTCGATCAGCTGGTGGGCGATCGGCACGGCGAGCGACTGCGGCACGGCGAAGCCGATGCCGACGCTGCCCGTGCTGCGCTGTCCGTCGCTGCCGGGCACCGTGGCGATCGCCGTGTTGATGCCGACCAGGCGTCCGCGGCAGTCGACGAGGGCGCCTCCCGAGTTGCCGGGGTTGATGGACGCGTCGGTCTGGATGGCGCCGACCAGGATGGCGTTGCGGTCGTCGTCGCTGGGAACGGGAACCGTGCGCCCGAGCGCACTGACGATGCCGGCGGTGACGGTGCTCGACAGCCCGAGGGGAGCGCCGAGGGCGACCACCGGCTGGCCGACCACGAGCGAGCCCGAGTCGCCCTCGTCGATCACCGGGAGCGCATCCTCGCTGTGCACCTTGATCACCGCGAGGTCTGTCTTCGGGTCGCGCCCGACGAGCTCGGCGCGCTCCTCGTCGCCGTCGCTGAACCGCACGGAGAGTTGGCCGCCCGACGCCGCGGGGGCGATGACATGGTTGTTTGTGAGGATGTAGCCGTCGGCCGTGATGATCTCGCCGCTGCCGTTGCTGCTGCCGCCCGGCCCGGTGACGGTGATCGTGACGATGGTGGGCAACACCCTGTCGGCGACGGATGCGGCATCGCACGACCCGCTCGACGCCCCGCCGAGCACCACGGTCGCGACCGACCCCGCGATGAAGCCGCCCGCGATCAGTGTGAGCGCCACCGCCGTGGTGAGCCCGGCGATCAGCCAGCCGCGCCCGGTGCTTCGGCCGCTTGCGGTGGCAGTGCCGGTGTCTGTGCTCGCGCTCGGATTGTCGTCGGTGCTCCGCGGTCCATCGGTCATCTCTGCCCCTCACGCCGTGCTTGCGGTCAGGCTACCGGCCCAGCCATCGGCGGCGCTAGAGCCCCATCCGTGAGCGCCGACCTGCCACTCGATGCAGGACTCCCGGGCGAGTTCTTGCACATCCTGGCACCTCGACGCCGGGCTAGGCGGCGGCGAAGCGGCGGGCGGAGCGCTCTTTGGCTTTCGCGGCCTCGACCTCGCGGTCTTTGGGCGGCGCGGTGGTCACGAGGTCGTCGAGGAGGTGCTGGGTGAGGTGCGCGATCTCGGCGACCGCGCGGTCGAACGCTTCGGCGTTCGCCTTCGAAGGCTTCGTCGTTCCGCTGATCTTGCGCACGTACTGCAGCGCTGCGGCGTGCACCTCGTCAGAGGAGGCGGCGGGCTCGAAATTGTGAAGGGTGTGGATGTTCCGGCACATGCGACGAGGGTACGCCTGAGCCCGTCTCACCGCGAGCCATCTCTGCTACGAGGCCTCCTGCTCCGCCCGGCCTCGTGCGACCCACTCCAGTCGCCGCAGGGTCTCGGTGTTCCGGATGTGCAGGGCCGCGTCGACCAGCGGCCGCGGCACGAACCGCAACGGGCCCGCCGACGGATACTCCTCCATCCGCACGACGCAGCCGTCGGCCCGACGCTTCACCTCGATGATGACGCGTTCGCGGCCGACCGGGCGGGTCTTGGCTTCCAGAACGACGCGGCGGGGCGCATCCCATTCGAGCACCACCGTCTCATCGTTGAGCACGAGCGGCCAGACGCCGATCGAGTGATGGAGCCTGCAGCCCGGAGTGGGCCAGTTCTGGTCGGCGGCGCGCAGACGGGAGGCGCCGACCACCCAGGTGGGGTAGACCCACGGATCGGCGAGCACGGCGAAGACCTGCTCGGGGCTGCAACGGAGGGCGCGAACGGTGACAGACACGGCTACTGCTCCGGCAATCCGTCGGGGCGCAGTCCTTCGGAGTATGCGCCTGCAGCGGCGGCTCCGAGGGCGCCCGGCGGCACCGGCTGCGAACCGGTCCGCGGCTCGGGGGCGAGCGAGGGCATCCGGGTGACGCCGAACTCGTGACGCAGCGCGCTGCGGGCGGCGTAGTAGCCCGGGAGTCCGTGCACGCCCGGCCCCGGCGCCGCGGCGGCGGAGGCGAGGTAGAGGCCGCGGCCGGGCATCCGCCACGGCTCGCTCGAGATCACGGGCCGCGCGATCAGCTGGCCGAAGGTCGGGGCGCCGGCGGAGATGTCGCCGCCGACGTAGTTGGGGTTGTACTGCTGCATCTCCACGGCCGTGCGGGATGCGGTGGCCAGGATGACGTCGCGGAACCCGGGGGCGAACCGTTCGACCTGGCGGATGATCGCCTCCGTCTGATCGATCGTCGACCCTTTCGGAACATGGGTGTACGCCCAGAGCACGTGCTTGCCGGCCGGCGCACGCGTCGCGTCGAACAGCGACGGCTGCGTGACCAGCACGTATGGGTTGTCGCTGTGGCGACCGGCGGCGACCTCCCGTTCCGACCGCGCGATCTCGGCCCGGCTGCCGCCGAGGTGCACGGTCGCTGTCTCCGTCAGCTCGCGGTTCGCCCAGGGCACCGGGCCGGAGAGGGCGAAATCGACCTTGCAGACGCCGTTGCCGGTGCGGAAGCGGCTGATGCGGCGCAGATACTGCGGTGACAGGCGGTCTTCGCCCAGCCTGGCGGCGGCTTCTGCGCCGGTATCGAACAGGATGGCGCGACTCGACGGGAGTTCGCCCAGGCTGGTGACCTCGGCGCCCGTCACCACCTCGCCACCGTGGGCGACCAGATCGTCGACGAGAGCGTTCGCGATCGACTGGCTGCCGCCCACCGGCACGGGCCAGCCGCCTGCGTGCGCGTACGTCGCGAGCGTGAGTCCCGCGGCGGCGCCGGCGAGGCTCGGAAGGGGAAGGGTCGAGTGGGCGAAGACTCCCGTGAGAAGGGCGCCGGCGACGTCGCCGCTGAAGGGCGCATCCCACCACCGTCCGCCCTGCGCCAGCATCGCGGCGCCGAAGCGGGCGGCGGCGAACGGATGCCGGGGAACCTGGAGAACCTCGGAGCCGGTGAACTGGGCGATCTCGTCGACACGCTCGACGAGCGGCCCGAGCAACCGGCGCCAGGCCGGCCCGTCGCTGCCGAGCGCCTCGACCGTGCGATCGAGGTCGCGGTAGGCGATGCCGGCGCGGCCCCTGTCGAGGGGATGCCCGTACGAGGCGGTCGGGACGACGAACGGGATGCGGTCGGCCAACCCGAACCGGCGGAAGAAGCCTGAGGCGAAGGCAAGCGGATGCACGGCCGAGCAGACGTCGTGAACGAAACCTTCCCGGGTGAGCGGCTCGGTGCGCATCCCGCCGCCGGTGGTCGCGTTGCGCTCGTAGACCCGCACCGCCAGTCCCGCGCGGGCAAGTGTGACGGCGGCGGCGAGGCCGTTCGGGCCGGAGCCGATGACGATCGCGTCTGGGTCGGTGCTCATTCCTCCCTTATACCCCTTGCGCCCGAGCTCGCCACCCCGGTGGAGCGGTCTGGAAAGTCTCCGACCGTTTTCAGCTTCGATCCTGTATCGTAGGTGGGTCGGCTCTTGACACCGCGCTTTTCTGTGCGGATGGGTTTGTAAGTCAGGTGGGCCGGTTTCGTCGCCATACAGGCGGGCGAATGATCACTGTATGTGAACGGCCCCGGCCAAAGACTGCCCGGGTTCTCCCAGACCATGACATCACGTGTCATGTGCTGTGCCATGCACACGAGAACAACCCAGGAAAACACTCATGCCAGGATTCAAGAAGCAGCACGGCGCCCCCGGTGCCCGCAAGGGCGCACCCAAGTCGGGCAGCCGCAGCCCCGGTCACCGCGGATACCGCGCGGAAGAGACCGACGCACCCAAGAAGCAGCGCTGGACCACCGAAGACCGTGCCGCCCGTCAGGGCTACGGTTCGCGTGACGGTGCCGCCACCGGTGCCAGCTCTGGCCGCAAGGAGCGCCCGAACTGGGAGCCCCGCGGCAAGGAAGCCCGCTCGTGGGAGTCGCGCGGCGAGCGCGGAGCAGCCCGCACCGGCGAGCGTCCCGCTCGTGGTGAGCGTCCCGCCTACGGTGACCGCCCGGCTCGTGGTGAGCGCCCCTCCTACGGTGACCGCCCGGCTCGTGGCGAGCGCCCGTCGTATGGTGACCGCCCCGCCCGCACCTTCGACAACGACCGCCCGCGTCGTTCCTTCGACGACCGTGGCGAGCGTCCGGCTCGTGGCGAGCGTCCCGCGTACAACGACCGCCCCGCCCGTGGCGAGCGTCCGTCGTATGGTGACCGCCCGGCCCGCTCTGAGCGTCCCGCGTACAACGACCGTCCGGCTCGTGGCGAGCGTCCCGCTTACAACGACCGCCCCGCCCGTGGCGAGCGTCCGTCGTATGGTGACCGTCCGGCGCGCACTGAGCGTCCCGCGTATGGTGACCGCCCGGCCCGCACCGAGCGTCCCGCGTACAACGACCGCCCGGCGCGCACCGAGCGTCCCGCGTACAACGACCGCCCGGCGCGCACCGAGCGTCCCGCGTACAACGACCGCCCGGCGCGCACCTTCGACAACGATCGCCCGCGTCGCACGTCCGACGACCGCGGGGGCGACCGCGCTCCCCGTCGCGACTTCGGCTCCGACCGTCCGCGTCGGTCGTTCGACGACCGCGCCGAGCGCGCACCGCGTCGCGACAACGACTCGAAGTTCTATCCGAACCGCGACGACAAGCCTGCGCACTTCACTCCCGACGCGGATGTGGTGCTCGAGCGCCTCGAGGCCGACGCCATCCAGGCGACCGATGTGGAGGGTGTGAGCTTCGGCGACCTCGGCATCGGCGGCAACATCGAGCGCGCCCTCGCCGAGCTGGGCGCCGCGAGCCCGTTCCCGATCCAGGCCGCGACCATCCCGGATGTGCTCGCCGGCAAAGACGTGCTCGGCCGTGGCCGCACCGGTTCCGGCAAGACGATCGCGTTCGGCGCACCCCTCGTCGAGCGTCTGATGACCCTCTGGACCGAGTCGGGCAAGTCCGGCGGAAAGCGTCAGATGGGCCGCAAGCCGCGCGCCCTCATCCTGGCCCCCACCCGTGAGCTCGCTCTGCAGATCGACCGCACCGTGCAGCCCATCGCCCGCAGCGTCGGCCTGTTCACCACGCAGATCTACGGCGGCGTGCCCCAGGCGCGCCAGGTCGGAGCGCTGCAGCGCGGCGTCGACATCGTGATCGGCACCCCCGGGCGCATCGAAGACCTCATCGATCAGGGACGCCTCGACCTCAGCGAGGTCGTCATCACCGTTCTCGACGAGGCCGACCACATGTGCGACCTCGGGTTCCTCGAGCCGGTGCAGCGCATTCTGCGCGAGACCGCCGACGGCGGCCAGAAACTGCTGTTCTCGGCGACCCTCGACAAGGGTGTCGCCCAGCTCGTCGAGGAGTTCCTCCCCGAGCCGAGCGTGCACGAGGTCGCCGGTGAAGACCAGGCGTCGTCGACGATCGACCACCGCGTGCTCGTGATCGAGCACCGCGACAAGGCCGCGATCATCGAACAGCTCGCCGACCGCGAGGGCAAGACACTCGTCTTCGCCCGCACCCGCGCGTTCGCCGAGATGCTCGCCGACCAGCTGGACGACGCCGGCATCCCCGCCGTCAGCCTGCACGGCGACCTCAACCAGTCGCGCCGCACGCGCAACCTCGGTCAGCTCACGAGCGGCCGGGTCAACGTGCTGGTGGCGACGGATGTGGCCGCCCGCGGCATCCACGTCGACGACATCGGTCTGGTCATCCAGGCCGACGCTCCGGACGAGTACAAGACCTACCTGCACCGCTCGGGCCGCACCGGCCGCGCCGGCAAGCAGGGCACGGTCGTCACGCTCATCCCGCGCCAGCGTCAGCGCCGTATGACCGAGCTGCTTGGCCGCGCCGAGATCGAGGCCGACTTCGTGTCGGCGATCCCGGGCGACCAGCTGATCACCGACCTCGCGCAGGCCGGAGCCTAAGCACCACCCACCGAGTCGCGCCGAATTGTTCTTTCCAGACCTTGGGAACAACGATTCGGCGCGACTCGCTCGTTAACCGGATTGGTGGCGGGCGATCAGGGATTCGGCGGCGGCGATCAGCTTGTCGCGGTGGTCGGGGGTGACGGTGGCGTCGCCCGAGAGGCGCATCCACGCGTTGTCCGTCAGCACGTCGAGCGTGCAGTAGGTGTTGTCGGCGGGGCACGAGAACGTCGCGCTCTCGGCGCCTGCGACCGTCACGGACGTTCCTCTGCGCGCCACGGCCTGGCGGTAGCCCCAGCCGCCGCCCGGCGTCACATCGACCCCCAGGGTGCGGATGATCCCGGGCTCGATCGGCAGCGCATCCGCGACCCTGAACTGGCAGCTCAGGGTGCCGTCGAGGGCGGCGTCGATCGGGTTGCCGCTGGGATCCACCTCGTAGGCGCCGGTGATCCATTTCGAGCCCAGAATGTCTGTGATCGGCGAGTCTGTTCGCAGTGAGGTGTAGCAGTCGGCTCGGGGATCCCACGACGACGCAGGGGCGGGCCAGACGGGAAGAGGGTCCGGCGACTGCGCGAGCGACGACACGAAGGCGTCGGAACCGCGCGTGACCAGATCGCGGACCGCGGTGGCGTCGGCGGCCTGGGCGCTCAGGAACAGCCAGTACGAACCGCTCACGAGCGAGACGTTGCACTGCCCATCGCTCGGGCAGCTCAGCGCTGCTGCGTCGCCCGCATCGACTGCCGTCGCGCCGGCCGTGAGACGCTGGGCGACATCGACCGAACCGGCTTGCGCGTCGGCGGCCGCCGTGACTGAGACGAGCCCACCCGAGGGCGACGAGTAGTAGCAGCTCAGGATGCCCGCCTGGCGGAGGCCGGCCTCGACGGGCAGGTAGATTCCCGCCGGGTCGGGCACGTCGGTCATGTATTCGTGAGTGACAGCGTCGGGCAGGATCGCGCTGATCACCGCCCGCACCCCCAGCGTCTCGCAATCGACCGGGATGCGCGAGACGGGGTTGTCCGGATCGTCGTTGGGCGCCGGTGCCGCGGTGGAGGTCGGCGTCGGGGTCGGTGTCGGAGTGGACGTCGGCGCCGGTGTCGGCGACACGCTCGTGGGCGCCGGAGCCGGCGGCTGGAACAAAGAGTGCCCGCTGAGCGCCCAGGCCGCGCCGCCGGAAGCGACGACGACGGCGCCGACGACGAGGGAGACGACGAGCGCCACCCGCTTGGTGCGCGCCGCCGGAACGCGGTCGTCGACGGTCTTCATCAGCATGGCCTTGATCGCCGCGCTGCGCGCTGCGTCGAATGTCGGCTGTGCGGTCATCGTGCACCTCCCAGCGCGTTTTCGGAGGCGGGTGCCTCCGGCATGTTCTCGGCGAGCCTTCGTTTCGCCCGGGACAGGCGCGATTTCACCGTTCCGGTCGGAACGCCGAGGGCTGCGGCCGCCTGCAGCAGCGTCAGTTCCTCGATCACACAGAGCGTGATGACCGCTTGGTCGTTCAGAGAGAGCCGAGCGAACCCGGCGCGGGCCGCCGCCTCCCTGTCGGTGCGGTCGAGGCGGTCGTCGACATCCGGTGCGAAATCGGGTGACGACGCTGCCGCCGGAACCAGCGACATCGCCGCCCGGTGGCGCCGCAGCGAGCGCGCGGTGTTCTTCGCGACGAAGTTCGTCGTCACGAGCAGCCACGGCAGGATCGACCCTTCGACGACGCGCACGGACTCGCGCTTGCGCCACGCCTCCAAAAACACGAGCGCCGTCACGTCTTCCGCGTCATGCGGCGAGCGGGTGAGGCGGAGCGCCTGCCCGAAGATGCGGTCGCGATACGTCTCGAACAGCTCGCCGAACGCGGCGGAGTCCCCCCGGGTGGCGCGTCGCCACAGCGAGGGTTCGTCGTCCATCGGTTGTCCCATATCCCCTACTGTCCGCATCCCCGCAAAAGGTTCCACTTCCCGAGACCTGGCCCGAGACTCAGCCGGGGGTGGTGGGTCTGCCGGGCATGGCGGCCAGCTGGGCGAGGGCATGGCGGCCGAGGGATGCCATGCGGGGGTTGTCGTCGGAGTGGGCGGCGAGCGCGCTTCCCATCGCGACGGCCCAGCCGGCGGCGCGCCTCCAAGTGGCGTCGTCGGTGGGGGAGAGATCGTCGAGCCGTCGGCGGAAGCGGGTGCGGGCGTCCGGGTCGAACGTGAGCCACGCCGTCGCGAGGTCGGTGGCCGGGTCGCCGGCGGTCACGTCACCGAAGTCGATCACGGCGGCGAGCCGGGAGCGGTCGGGCGTCAGCACCAGGTTCCCCGGGTGCAGGTCGCCGTGCAGCCAGATCGGCGGCCCCTCCCACACGGGCGCGTCGAGTGCATCCCGCCACGTCGCGGTGAGGTGGCCGACTTCCATCCGCGTCGACAGGTGCCGCAGCCGTTCCTGCACCGCGGCGTCCCTCGTCGCCAGAGGCACGCCGCGCACCGGGTTGGCCGGGAAGTCCCCGCTCGCCGGTTCGTGCAGGGCTGCGACGAACGCCGCCAACGGCAGGGCGATGGATGCGCGCTCCGCCGCGGTCAGGTCCGCCCCGTCGATCCCGTCGACCCACGGAACGATGCTCCACGCGAACGGGAAAAGCTCCGAGGGCACGCCGTTACGCACGGGAGCGGGGATGGTGACCCCGACACGGGCCGCGAACGCGGGCAGCACCTGCTGCTCGTGCTCGATCAGGTGTGCGGCGACATCACGGCGAGGGATGCGCACCGCGTACGCGTCGCCGAGCCGGTAGATCAGGTTGTCCCAGCCGTCGGAGACGAGCGTGAGCGGCCCAGCGAGGTCGGGGTGCTGCGCCGCGATCAGTGTCGCGACGAGGTCGGCGTCGCTGGCGATGTCGGCTTCCGGGGTGTGCACCGCTCGACGCTACCGCAGATCGGGTTCAGCCCTGGCGGAACGTGCGCGCGAGCAGGAAGAGCAGGCTGAGCAGCGCACGGGAGCGCTCACGGCGCACGGACGTACGACGACACAGGAGGTCCGGGATGCAGGACGCCGTTCACGATCGCCTCGATGGCGAACTCGCTGGCCTTCGCGAGGTCGATCGCCGTCGGGTCGAGCAGCCATTGCAATTGCAGTCCGTCCATGACCGCGAGGATGGACGCGGCCGCTTTGTCGATCGTGTCGGGGTCGGTCACGTTCTCCTGCGAGCACAGCTCACGGAAGGCGGCGTCGATCTCGAGGCGGAGCGTGTGGTAGCGCTCGAAGAAGTAGGACTTCGCGGGGTGGTCGTCCGTCACGGACTCGGATGAGAGCACGGTGTAGACCTGCACGATGCCCGGCCGCTGGGCGTTGCGCAGCGCGGTGTCGACAAGGTGCGCGAACAGTGCGGGACCGCCGGGGATGCGCTGATCGGCCAGGTGTGCGACGTCGTCTTGGTCACGGAACTCGAGCACCTCGAGGAGCAGGTTCTGCTTGCTGCCGAAGTGGTGCAGCACACCGGCGTGGGTCATCCCGACCTGCTCGGCGATGTCGGCGAGGGTGCCGTTGGCCGACCCCTTCGTGCCGAAGGTCTCGATCGCCGCTCGAAGGATGCGCTTTCGCTTGCGCTCGGTCTCCGGGCGCGGACTGGTGCTGCCGCCCGTCGTGACCATCCGTGCCGTCCTCTGTCTCGTGGTGCTTGCGGGCGAGCTTACCACTCAGTAACCTCGGACCAACTTGCTTTCTGACCAGTAAGCAAGTTATCGTCAGCCGACATCCCGCACCAAGTGGGCACAACGAATGTGCCCGTCATGAAGGAGAAGCAATGAGGCTTAGGAAAACCTTGATCACGGCATCCGCGATCATGGCCATCGGCGCACTGGCGCTCACGGGCTGCTCGTCGAACGGCTCGTCCGGAGCGAGCGGCTCGAGCGGAGGCTCGCTCACCGTCGCGAAGCCGGACGGCGCCGCCGTTCTGGCGACTCAGATCAACAACCCGTTCATCACCACCGGCTCCGGCATGTCGCTCGGCTACGACCGGATGATCTACGAGCCCCTCGCGATCGTCAACCCGGTCGGCAAGAACGAGACCACCCCGTGGCTCGCCTCGAAGGTCGAGTGGAACTCCGACTACACGCAGCTGACGGTAACCCCGCGGGCGAACGTGAAGTGGAGCGACGGCAAGCCCTTCACCGCAGACGACATCATCTTCACGTACAACCTCATCAAGAGCACCCCCGCTCTCGACCTGGGCGGCCTCAAGCTGACCGAGGTCAAGAAAGACGGGGGCGACGTCGTGCTGAGCTTCAGCGAGTCGAAGTTCGTCAAGCAGGGCGACGTGTTGCAGGTCGGCATCGTCCCCGAGCACCAGTGGAAGACCATCGCAGACCCCACGAAGGATGCGGTCAAGGATGCCATCGGCACCGGCCCGTACACGGTCAAGACCTTCTCGTCGCAGGGCGTCGTGCTGAAAGCCCGCACCGACTACTGGGGCGGCAAGGTCCCGGTGGGCGAGCTCAAATATCTCGAATACAACGACAACACCGGCCTCCTCCGTGCTCTGCAGAGTGGCGAGACGGACTGGGCGCAGATCTTCATCACGGACTACCAGAAGAACTATGTCGACAAGGACCCGAAGCACAACGTGTTCTGGGGCGCCAACGTCCTGAGCCCCGACATGATCCTCGTCAACAACACCAAGGCTCCGTTCAACGACGTGGCTTTCCGCAAGGCCGTCAACATGGTCATCGACCGCAAGGCGCACGCCGAGAAGGCACGCAGCAACGCCGGCCCAGAGCTGACCAACGTAACGGGCATCCCGCAGCCGACCGGTGACCAGTACATCGCCGCCGAGTACAAGGACCAGACGTTCAAGATCGACGTCGACGGCGCCAAGAAGGTGCTGACCGACGCCGGGTACACCTGGAAGAGCGGTGCGCTGATCGACCCGTCGGGCAACCCGGTCTCGTTCACGCTGTCTGACCCGCAGGGATGGAACGACTACGTCACGGGCATCCAGCTCGTCGCGACGCAGATCAAGAACACGCTCGGCGCCGACGCGAAGGTCGCCACTCCCGACGCCGACACCTGGACCGCGAACGTTGCCTCGGGCAACTTCGACGCTGTGCTGCACTGGACCGGCTCCGGCTCGAACCCGTGGCACATCTACGACGACGTCATGA
The DNA here is from genome assembly GCF_042880955.1 of Leifsonia sp. NPDC058292. Taxonomy (NCBI): domain Bacteria; kingdom Bacillati; phylum Actinomycetota; class Actinomycetes; order Micrococcales; family Microbacteriaceae; genus Leifsonia; species Leifsonia sp. NPDC058292. The sequence continues at coordinate 28,074 of NZ_JBHVYL010000027.1, read as the reverse complement.
ACGGTGCATACCTCGAGCAGGCAGCAGACGGCAAGGTCGCGGACAACTTCGGTCGGTACAACAACCCTGAGGCGACGGCGCTGCTCAAGGAGTACGCACAGGCCTCCGAGGACTCCGCGCGCACCGCTGCGCTGAACAAGCTGCAGAAGATCTTCGTGGAGGACGTCCCGGCGATCCCGATCGGAACGCACCCGCAGCTCGCCGAGTACAACACCCGCAAGTTCATGGGGTGGCCGAGCGAGAGCAACCAGTACGCGACTGCTGACCCGACTCAGCCGTCGGCTGTCCAGGTGCTCATGAAGCTGAAGCCGGCAAGCAAGTAAGCACCCTGCGCGTCCGGGGTGGACGAGGGCATTCGAGCCTGCGTTCACCCCGGATCGTCCGCGGTCAGCGTGAAAGCGACATCCCTATGACAGACTCCCTTCTTTCCGTGCGCGATTTTTCGGTCGTGTACGACGTCGACCCGCCCGTCGAGGCGGTCAAGCACGTCACCATCGACATCAAACGCGGTGAAATCGTCGGCCTCGCCGGTGAGAGCGGGTGTGGGAAGACCACCCTCGCCTACGGCGTGCAGCGACTCCTCAAGCCCCCGGCCGTCATCAGCAGCGGCAGCGTCGTCTTCCACGATGAAGGCGGCGACGACATCGACATCAACTCCCTCGACGCGGAGGAGATGCGCCGCTTCCGCTGGAACAAGGTCTCCATGGTCTTCCAAGGAGCCATGAACGCCCTCAACCCTGTCGCCACCATCGGCTCGCAGCTCGAGGATGTGTTCCGGGTGCACCGCCCAGGGATGGGCAGGGCGCAGCGGCGTGCGGAGGCCGGCGAGCTTCTCGAGATCGTGAAGGTGGGCGCGCAGCGCTTGCGCTCCTTCCCGCACGAGCTTTCCGGCGGTATGCGTCAGCGCGTCATGATCGCCATGGCCCTCGCGCTTCGCCCGCAGTTGATGGTGATGGACGAGCCGACGACCGCACTCGACGTGCTCGTGCAGCGCGAGATCCTCAAGCAGATCTCCCAGCTCCGCCACGACTTCGGCTTCTCCGTCGTTTTCATCACCCATGACCTGCCGCTATTGCTGGAGATCAGCGACCGCATCGCGATCATGCGTGAAGGGGAGATCGTCGAGCTCGCCGACGCAGAGCAGGTCTGGACGAACCCTCAGCACGAGTACACGCGCAAGCTGCTTCGATCGTTCCCACGCCTCACGGGCGAGAGAGGAGTGGTCGTCCGATGACCACGCTCGACTTCAAGAACGTCACCAAGATCTACAACGTGCGCGGAGCAGGACAGCTCAAGGCGCTCGACGACGTCAGCTTCACCCTCGGTCCTGGCCAGACCATCGGCCTGGTCGGCCAGTCCGGCAGCGGCAAGTCGACGATCGCGAAAATCCTCACCCAGCTCGAGACGCCCACCAGCGGAGTAGTGCTGCTGGACGGCACCCCCGTCCCCCGGTCGGGCAAGCGGCTGCGGAAGTACCGCCAGCAACTTCGGATGGTCTTCCAGGACCCGTTCGCCTCGCTGAACCCGTCCCACTCGATCCGCCACCACATCGAGCGTCCGCTGCGACTGGACAACGTCGTCCCGCGCTCGGAGGTCGACGACGAGGTGCGCAGACTGCTGCAGCGCGTGCGACTGGATGCGGATGCGGTGATCGACCGGCGTCCGCACGAGCTCTCCGGCGGTCAGCGTCAGCGCGTGGCCATCGCCCGCGCGCTAGCATCCCGCCCTGCATTGCTGGTCGCCGACGAGCCTGTGTCGATGCTCGACGTGTCGATCCGCCTCGGCGTCCTCAATCTGCTCGCAGAGCTGCAGAGCCAGGAAGGGCTCGGCGTCCTTTACATCACCCACGATCTGGCGACGGCCAGGCACTTCAGCGACGAGATCATCGTGCTCAATCAGGGCAGGATCGTCGAGCACGGAACGGCGGACGATGTCATCCTCCGTCCGAAAGACCCGTACACGCGCGAGCTTCGCGCAGCGTCCCCCGACCCGGAGAAGCACTTCGGATCGCTTGCCGCAAAGACGTCAGGAGGTGCGCTGTGAGCGCCGAGGCTCCCGTTGATCCCACGCTCGTCGGCACGATGGCGACCAGGGCGGAGCGTCGCGGCGTCCGTGTCCCGTGGCGTTTCATCGGCGGACGGGTCGCCTTCTACGCGTTCACGCTGTGGGCCGCCATCACCATCAACTTCTTCCTGCCCCGCATGATGAAGGGCGACGCCGTCTCGTCGTACATGGCGCGCAGCCAGGGCCAGTTGACCCCGGATGCGGAGAAGGCGCTCAGGGCCATGTTCGGCCTGGACACGTCCGTGCCGCTCTGGCAGCAGTACCTCGACTACTGGAACATGTTGTTCCACGGCAATCTGGGCGTCTCCATCTCCACGGGCATGGCGCCTGTGGGCGACGCGATCGCCTCCGCCCTGCCGTGGACGCTGGGGCTGGTCGGCTTCGCGACGGTGATATCGTTCCTGATCGGGACGAGCCTGGGCGCGGTGATCGGCTGGAAGCGCGGCGGACGACTGGATGTGTTCGTTCCGGTGACGACGTTCCTCGGCACGGTGCCGTATTTCTGGGTCGGGCTGATCCTGATCGCTGTGTTCTCATCGACGCTCGGCTGGTTCCCCGCCGGTCACGCATACGAGTTGGGAGTCGAGCCGGGCTGGAACGCGGACTTCATCGGCCAGGTGATCTCCCACGCGGCTCTCCCGATGATCACCATCGTGATCGTCTCGCTCGGTGGCTGGGTGCTCGGAATGCGCAACATGATGCTGACTGTGCTCGACGAGGACTACATCACCGTCGCGCAGGCGAAGGGTATGCCGAACCGTCGCGTGCTCTGGCGCTACGCCGCTCGTAACGCGGTGCTCCCGCAGATCCAGAGCTTCGCGCTCGCCATCGGTTTCATCGTCAGCGGCACGATCGTGATGGAGATGGTGTTCTCCTATCCCGGCATCGGGCTGCTGCTGCTCAACGCCACAAACGCCAAGGACTACGCACTGATGCAGGGCATCTTCCTCGTCCTGGTTCTGGCAGTGCTGGTGGCGAACATCGTCGCGGACATCGCCTACGCCATCCTCGACCCACGCACCCGTCAGACGGAGGCTTGATCATGACAACCCCCGCTCAAGAATCGCAGACAGCCGCGCAGGACTCGCAGTCGCTCGCGCAGCCCGCCGGCGTCGGCGCCCCGGAGACCCTCGCGGTCGCGGTCGCCGAAAGGCGGGGACCGACGAAGGCGACATTCTGGTCGCAGTTGAAGGCCTCTCTCGCGATGTTCAGCAACCCCAAGTCTGCAGCCGGCCTGATCATCATGGGTGTGTTCGTGCTCGTGGCGATCTTCGCTCCGTGGATCGCCCCGTACGATCCGAACGCGCAGAACCTGAACGAGACCCTTCAGCCGCCGTCGTTCGAGCACATCCTCGGCACGACCCACATCGGCCAGGATGTGTTCAGTCAGCTCGTGTTCGGAACGCGCGGTGTGCTCGTCGTCGGGTTCCTGGCGACGATCATGGCCACCGCGGTCGCGATCATCGTCGGCGTGACCGCGGGCTATCTGCGCGGCTGGAAGAGCGAGACGCTGTCTGCCCTGTCGAACGTGTTCCTGGTCATCCCCGGACTGCCGCTGATGATCATCGTCGCGTCGCAGTTCGACGACCCGCCGCTGTGGCTCATCGCCGCAGTGCTGGGTCTGACCGGCTGGGCCTGGGGTGCACGCGTGCTGCGCGCGCAGACGATGTCGCTGCGCAACCGCGACTTCATCCAAGCAGCGCGGGCGAACGGCGAACCGCTGCACCGCGTCATCCTGGTGGAGATGCTGCCGAACCTCCTGGCGATCATCGCGTCGAGCTTCGTCGGCACCATGACGGCCGCGGTGCTCGGACTGACCACCCTCGCGTTCATCGGTGTCATTCCGGTGTCGAACCTGAACTGGGGAACCATCCTGTTCTGGGCGCAGCAGAACAATGCGTTCCCGGAGTACTGGTGGTGGTACGTGCCGGCCGGTCTGTGCATCGCACTGCTCGGCGTGGCTCTGTCGCTGATCAACTTCGGCATCGACGAATACGTCAACCCTCGTCTGCGCTCGGCCGGAGAGCGCGCCCGTGCGATGAAGCGCAAGGGCATCAACATCAACAACGCCGTCACTCAGGTGCGCACGGATCCGCCCGCCGCCTCGGCCGAACGAGCACGGGAAGTCAAGACCGAATGACCTCAACACTGCCATCAGCATCCCCGGTTCTGACATCGGGAACCCTTCCTTACCAGGACCCGTCGCTGACGACAGCCGAACGTGTCGCTGATCTCCTCGCACGCATGACCGTGGAGGAGAAGGTCGGGCAGATGTTGCAGCTCGACGCACGCGACGACCTGCGCGACCACATCCTGCGACGCCACGTCGGCTCCATCCTGCACACCTCGCCCGAGCGGATTCTGGAGGCGAACAGGCTCACGGCCGAGACCCGTCTGCGCATCCCTCTTCTCGTCGGGGAGGACTGCATCCACGGGCACTCGTTCTGGCCGGGCGCCACGATCTACCCCACCCAGCTCGGCATGGCCGCGTCGTGGGATGCCGACCTGGTCGCACGGGTAGCCCGCGCAACCGCAGAAGAGGTCGCAGTCACCGGTGTGCATTGGACCTTCTCCCCTGTGCTGTGCATCGCCAGGGACCTCCGCTGGGGACGGATCAGCGAGACGTTCGGCGAAGACCCCTTCCTCATCGGCGAGCTGGCGAGCGCCATGGTGCGCGGCTACCAGGGAGACGGGCTCGACGATCCGACGGCGATCCTTGCGACCGCGAAGCATTTCGCCGGATACTCGGAGACGCAGGGTGGCCGCGACGCGAGCGAGGCCGACATCTCCAGACGCAAGCTGAGGAGCTGGTTCCTGCCGCCCTTCGAGCGCGTGGCGCGCGAGGGCTGCCGCACCTTCATGCTCGGCTACCAGAGCACGGACGGTGTGCCGATCACGGTGAACGACTGGCTGCTCAGCGAGGTGCTGCGCGGCGAGTGGGGATACACAGGAACGCTCATCACCGACTGGGACAACGTGGGCCGCATGGTCTGGGAGCAGAAGCTGCAACCCGACTACGCGCACGCCGCCGCGGCCGCGGTGAACGCCGGGAACGACATGGTCATGACCACGCCGATGTTCTACGAGGGTGCCCTGGAGGCCGTCGAGAAGGGGATGCTCGCCGACGATGCCTTCGACGCAGCGGTCGCGCGCATCCTGACGTTGAAGTTCGACCTCGGACTATTCGAGAACCCCCGCCTTCCCTCAGCAGAACTCGACGCCGTGGTCGGGAGCGCGGCGCACGCCGAGCTGAACCTCGAGATCGCGCGGCGTTCGATCGTGCTGCTGGAGAACGACGGGACGCTGCCGCTCGCTGCCGAGACGCTCAGGGTCGCGCTCGTCGGCCCCCTCGCCGACGACGCGCAGAGCCAGCTCGGAGACTGGGCCGGCGGGTCAGGACAGGCGGGCTGGCTGGACGGCCAGCCGCGCGAGATGATCACCACCGCGCTCGATGGTCTGCGCGCGATCGACGACTGGAGCGTCCAGCACGCCAGGGGCGCCGAGATACTCACGCTCGAGGACGACCCCCGAGGAAAGACGTTCCAGGACGGACAGCCGCGGCCCGCCGTCGTCGTGCCTGTCGCGCCTGACTCCGCGCTGATCGCCGAGGCCGTCGCGGCCGCAGAGGAGTCCGACGTGGTGGTGGCCGTGGTCGGCGACAGGATCGAACTCGTCGGCGAGGGGCGTTCCACCGCGACACTCGAACTGATCGGCGGCCAGATCGCTCTGCTCGACGCGATGATCGCGACAGGGAAACCCGTTGTCGTGGTGCTGGTCGCCTCGAAGCCGCTCGTCTTGCCGCCGTCGGTCGCGAACGCCGCCGCTGTGATCTGGGCAGCGAACCCTGGGATGTTGGGTGGGCAGGCGCTCGCCGAGATCCTCGCCGGTCGCATCGAGCCCTCCGGCCGCCTGCCGATCTCGTTCGCGCGGCATGTGGGCCAGCAGCCGACGTACTACAACCAGATCCGCGGGCAGCACGGCGAGCGCTACGCCGACCTCACCCAGGAGTCCGCTTGGGCGTTCGGCCATGGGCTGTCGTACACGACGGTGGAGTACGCCGACCTGGCGCTCACGCGCACCGAGCTCGGCGCGCACGACGACATCGTCGCCGAGGTCACCGTGAGGAACACCGGCGCGCGCCATGTCCGGGAGACGGTCCAGGTTTACGTGCGAGACATCGTCACGAGCGTGAGCTGGACAGACAAGGAACTGAAGGCATACCGCCAGCTCGAGCTCGCCCCCGGCGAGACGGCGCGAGTGCGCATCGAGCTCCCCGTTCAGGAGTGCTCGATCGTGGACACCGCGGGCGTCCGCCGCGTGGAAGAGGGCGATTTCGAACTGCTTGTCGGTCCCTCCTCGCGGGAGGAGGCGCTGCTCGCGGCCCGGTTCGAGGTCGTCGCGACCGACGCGGTTGGTCGCGTTTGACTTCAAGCGCTTGAGGTCTGTTTGGATACCCGCATGACCACGTTGACCATTCAGGACATGTCGCGGCGCAGCCGGCTCAGCGAGCCGACGCTGCGCTACTACGAGGAGGTCGGGCTGATCGGTCCGATCCCGAGAGACCCGAGCAGCGGACACCGCCGTTACCGGGAGGAAGACCTCGACACCCTGCAGGCGCTCGCCTGCCTGCGGGCTATGGGAGTCGGGATCGAGGACATGCGCACGTACCAGGCGAACCGCGCGATCGGGCGTGCGGCCGCGGGGGAGCAGCGCGACCTGCTCGCCCGACATGCTCGCCGCATCGAGCGCGAGATCGAGACGCTGCACGTGCACCTGCGTTACCTCGATGCGAAAGCGGCGCTCTGGGATGCCCGCGATCGGGCCGACGCGACAGACGAGGCGTCCGCCGCCGAGCGGGTGCAGCTCATGCTCGCCGACCTCGAGGCGGTGCTGTCGTGACCCGCGTGCTGGTGACCGGCGCCTCGGGCTACCTGGGCACCCGGCTCGTCGCCGATTTGCTCCGAAGCGGCACAGAGGTGCGCGCGACCGTGCGCACACCGGAGAGGGAGGCCGTGCTGCGTGAGGCCCTTCGCCGGGCCGATGCTGACGGTGCGGGCCTCGAGATCGCGTTCGCGAGCCTGACCGAGGACGCCGGATGGGCGGCCGCGGCCGACGGGATGGACGGCGTTTACCACCTCGCCTCGCCGATGATCCAGTCGACGAGCCCCGACGAGATCGTCGTGCCCGCCCGCGACGGAGCGCTCCGCGTGCTCCGAGCAGCCCGCGATGCCGGGGTGCCCCGGGTGGTGCTGACCTCATCGTTCGCGGCGGTCGGCTATTCGCCGAAACCGGTGCGCGACTACACGGAAGACGACTGGACCGACCCCGACACCCCTGGCCTTGCTCCGTACCCGCTCTCCAAGGCGGTCGCCGAGCGGGCAGCCTGGGACTTCATCGGTTCGGCCGGTGGCGGTACCGAACTCGTCGTCGTCAACCCGACGTGGATCGCCGGGCCGACACTGACGGTCGACTCCCGCTCCTCCCTCCAGCTGTTCGCCGCGATGTTCACCGGCGCGATGCCAGTCGTTCCTCGGCAGCGATTCGGCATCGCCGACGTGCGGGATGTGGCCGACCTGCACGTCTCGGCGATGACCGTCCCTGAAGCGGCCGGCAAGCGATACCTCGCGCTCGCCGATGGGCCGACCACGACGTTCCTCGGCGTGGCCCAGGTGCTCAGGGCGCACTTCGGTGACCTCGCGCAGAAGGTCCCCACCGCCGAGGCGCCGGGCGATGAGCTCCCCGCGCTCGTGATCCACAACGATCGCGCGAAACGCGAACTGGGCTTCCGGCCGCGCCCCGCTGAGCAGACGATCGTCGAAACCGCGCAAAGCCTGCTCGACCTCGGGCTCATCTGAGGGGCGTCGAAGATCATTGTGACCGAAACGTGAGCATTTTGACCCCCATCCTGGGGTCCGCACTTAGGGGGACATCGGGTTATGCTCGACCCACGCCGAAAGCTTCCCGAAAGGCTTTTGGAGCATCGTCCCGGCCCTACCGGGATGGTTTACCCGTTTCGTCTGTGCGACGACGCGTGGGGGGTGTTGGGGTTTCAGCGGCATTCGTCTCGTGTTTCGTAACGCCGGCGCCTTATGGAAAGTACCCGACTTCCATGTTACGAAGCATTGACCCGATCATTTCCGCATCCCTTCTGGCCGCTGTCCACAGCGTGAAAGCCGGCGGGTGGATCGCAATCACCTCCCGCACCCTGCCTGCCGGGCGCCCCAGCGTCGACTCGTCGATCACCGTCGAACAGCTCGCACCCGCACTGTTCCCGGTGCTTCCCGTGAGCTCGGTCACCGACACCCCCCTGCTGGCCTGGCTCGCCGAGCCCGGCGCAGAGGAGAGCCTTGACGCGTTCTTCACCGTTCAGGGCTCCGCTCGCGACGCCGAACGCCGCACGATCGAGATGGCCGAGCTCTCCGACCTGCCCTCGCACGCCTGGGACAACGTCGACACGGTCATCACGGTCGAGTCGGACGTCGACTTCGCGTTCTTCGTCTGCGTCGGCGGCGAATCGCACGATGTCGCCGCCCTCCTCACCGACCGCATCCGCATCGCCGCCTAGCCCCACCCCGCCCCCTACTGCAATCGAGTACGGGAAGAACGCTCTCAAAACGTCTGTTAGAGAGCACTCTTCCCGTACTCGATTGCTTTGGACAGGATGAGGCGGGCTAGAGCGGCGGGGGGTGTGTTCGTGGTGTCGAGGGTGGGGCCGGGGATGCGGGCTGCGTCGATCACGGCATCCAGCTCGCCGAAGCGCGCGCGGTGCCAGGCGAGACCGGCCGCATCGTCGTCGTGGCGCCGGATGAGTCGCCGCTCGGCCTCCTCGGTGTCGACGGTGAGTCGCACGACGGTGAGCACGGCGTCTCCGAGCGCGGAGCGATAGTCGGCGACGGCATCGAGCGTCTCGATGACTCCGGCGAGCACGAGCACGCGCGCGCCGGCGGCGATGTAGTTCGCGGCCATCGGGCGCAGGTTGAGCAGCTCCAGCCGGCTGTTGAACGGATCGTCGCTGGGCGCCGGCCAGGCTCGCCGAAGGTCGTCGAGATCGATGACGGCGTTCGGAACGCGCTCGGCCGCCAGCAGGTCGCCGATCGCGCGGGCGACGGTGGACTTGCCGACGCCGACCGTTCCGTTCAGGAAGACAGCGATGACGGGCATGCCGACAACTCAACCACATCCGGGGGCTGCAGCCCGATCCGTCGTCGCGTCGCAAATGCTCCTTTCGAGCGTGCGGTGCATCAGAATCGCAATAAACGTGCGCCGAACGCGCAAGCAGAGGCGGGGATGTGCGCTCGGCGTTGCCGGTGTGAGAGTCTGTCGTGGCCCGGAGCACGGGCCGCTTCACCAGAGACGAAGAAGGAACCCGATGGACACGACGCCCAGCTCACGACGGATGCACGAGGTCTCGGAGGAGACCATCGGACTGGTCGACCTCGTTCTCGACTACTCGCGGCGCCGCATCCTGAGCAGCGACACTCCGCTCGACGGCCCCCTCGCCGAGGCCGAGCTGAATCGCTTGGCGGGGCGCACGATCGTCGAAGACGGCATCGGCGCCGTGCGCGCTCTCGACCTGTTCGAGAACGTGCTCGCGCCCGCCTGCATCACCACCGACCATCCGCAATACCTCTCGTTCATCCCCACCGCTCCGACGAAGGCGGCGACCGCGTTCGACCTCGTCGTCTCGGCCAGCGCCGTCTACGGCGGCTCGTGGCTCGAAGGCTCGGGCGCCGTGTTCGCCGAGAATCAGGTGCTCGCCTGGCTTGCGAGCGAGTTCGGACTGCCGGCGACCGCCGGCGGAGTGTTCGTGCAGGGTGGAACGCTCGGCAACCTGTCTGCGCTCGTCGCGGCCCGCGACCACGCCCGTGCGCGCCTCGAACTGGTCGGCGCCGAGCAGCCGGCCCGCTGGCGCGTGGTCTGCAGTGCCGAGGCCCACTCGTCGATCGCCTCCGCCGCCCGGGTGATGGACATCGAGGTCGTGCCCGTGGCGCCCGACGCGAGCGGGATGCTGACCGGCGCGAACGTGCGGCCCGCGCTGGAGGAGCACGGCGCCTCCGTGTTCGCCGTGGTGGCCACCGCAGGGTCGACCAACTTCGGGATCGTCGACGATGTCGCATCCGTCGCCGCCTTGAAGAGCGAGTTCGGCTTCTGGCTGCATGTCGACGGCGCCTACGGGCTGGCCGGGATGCTCTCGCCGGCCGCGCGACACCGATTCGCCGGAGTGGAGCACGCGGATTCGGTGATCGTCGACCCGCACAAGTGGCTGTTCGCGCCGTTCGACGCTTGCGCCCTCATCTACCGCGATCCCGAGGCCGGGCGTCGCGCGCACACCCAGCACGCCGAATACCTGGACACGCTCACCGACACGGCCGAATGGAGCCCGTCGGACTACGCCGCGCATCTCACCCGCCGGGCACGGGGACTCCCGCTCTGGTTCTCCCTCGCGACGTACGGAGCGGCGGCGTATCGGGATGCGGTGACCGCATCCCTCGACCTCGCTCAGCGCATCGCGCGGGAGATCGAGTCGCGCGAGGGGTTCCGGCTGGTGCGTGAGCCGCAGCTCTCCGTCGTCGTGTTCGAACGGGACAGCTGGTCCCGCGCTGAGTACGCCGACTGGTCGGCGCGCTTGCTGGCCGAGCAGCGCGCCTTCGTGACGCCCAGCTCGCACGCGGGGCGGCCGAACACGCGCTTCGCCATTCTGAACCCGATGACCACGTTCGAGCAGTTGACGGGCATCCTCGACACCATGTGAGCCAGCTAGAGTGCTCGCATGGTTGACGTCGTCGTGCGCCCGGGTGTCGCGGAGCGGCTCTCGCGGATGATCCAGCTGCCGACGGTGTCGGCCGAACTGAGCGAACGCGGTCTCGGCCCGTTCCACGCGTTCCGTGATCTGCTGGACGAGCTCTATCCGGCCATCGCCGAGACGCTCGAGTTCGTGCAGGTCGGCGAGCTGGGGCTCCTGTACCGGTGGCGTGGTCGGGTGGCGAGCGAGCCGATCGTGCTGATGGCGCACTACGACGTGGTGCCGGCCGTCGAAGGGCACGGCTGGACTCATCCGCCGTTCGAGGGCCGCGTCGACGCCGGGGTCGTGCACGGCCGGGGCGCGCTCGACGACAAAGGCCCGCTCATCGTGATCGTCGAGGCGGTGGAGAACCTGCTCACGGCCGGGTTCGTTCCCGAACGCGACGTGTACCTCTCGTTCGGCGGGGATGAGGAGACCGACGGAACAGCAGCGCAGGCCATCGTCGCGTGGCTGGCCGAGAACGGTGTCGAGCCGACGCTCGTGATCGACGAGGGCGGCGCGGTGGTCGACTCGCCGCTGCCTTTCGTGAAGGTGTCTGCGGCGATGGTCGGTCTCGGCGAGAAAGGCATCGCCACGGTGCGGCTCACGACGTCGTCGGCGGGCGGACACGCGTCGGCTCCTCCCAAGACGACCGCGACGACGCGGTTGGCGAAGGCGCTCACCCGACTGGAGCCGAACCCGTTTCCGAAGAAGACGCCGGTGGCCATCCGGGAGATGCTGCGGAGCTTCCTCCCGCACACCTCCGGCGTCTCAAGGGTGCTCCTCAGGGTGCTCGTCGCCGCGCCCTGGCTCACGGCACGGGTGTTCGCGCGCATGGGCGGGGAGCCGGCGGCGCTCGTGCAGACGACCGTGGCCGCAACGATGCTCGACGCCGGCACCGCTGCGAACGTGCTCGCACCGACCGCGCACGCGACGCTGAACCTCCGCATCGCGACCGGTCAGACCGTCGACAGCACGCTGGCTCAGCTGCGCCGGGCGATCCGCGACCGCGACGTCGCCATCGAGCTGGTCTCGGGAAGCGATCCGTCGCCCGAGTCCCCGGCGGACGGGGCGGCATTCGAAGCCCTCTCGGCCGCCGTCGCGGCGGCGTTTCCCGAGTCGGTGACCGCCCCCTACCTGATGATGCAGGCGACGGATTCGCGGTTCATCCACCGAACCGTCGCCTCGGTCTTCCGATTCGCACCCCTGCGGATGTCGGCGGCGCAACGCGGCTCCATCCACGGTCTCGACGAGCAGGTGCACATCGAGAGCCTGCATCGCGGCGAGGAGTTCCACCGGGCACTGATCACCGGGATGCGGCCGCCGGGGGATTGAATTCGGGCGAGCGCGGCGTACCAGTGGGCATGACCGACGAAAAGGAGACGCTCATGGCCGATCGGCCCATCGAATTCGAAGTGCAACGGTTTCTGGCCGACGTGGACTACCCGGCGAGCCGGGACCGCCTGATCGCCGAGGCGGAGAACGAGGGGGCCACCGACGAGGTGCTCGAGGCCCTTCGCGCCATCCCCGACGGCGACTACGAGAGCCCCACGCGCGTGAGCGAGCAGCTCGCGGCCAACGACTGAGCGGCCGGCGCCGCTAGGCGGCAAGGCCGCGCGCGCTCGCTAGGCGGCGAGGTGGAACGTGCTCGCGAAGCGCTGCAACAGGTCGCCCGGGCCGCGCAACACCTCGACCACGCCCGTTTCGATCGCGCGATCCGGGGCCAGTTCTCCCGTGATCACGCGACGGATGCCCGCGCCCGAAGCGAAGGCGAGGTCGACTGGCCCGTCCCCGCGGGACACGTCGAGCGTGGGCCCGTCGACCCGGATGAGCAGGTCGGCGGCTCCGAGACGCGCCGCGTACGCGGTCGCCGGCAGGTCGGCGGCCACGTGCGCACGGAAGGCGCTGCGGAGATCGATGGTCATGGAGTCCGGCGTGATGATCTGCTCGTCCCGGGGGTCGCCCAGGGCCTTGAAGCCCCAGGCACCGAGGGCGAGCACGACCGGTTCGAGCTCTCGACCGTAGGCCGTCAGTTCGTAGACGATGACTCGCGAGCGCGGCATCCGCCGGATGACCCCGGCAGCCTGAAGCTCTTTCAGCCGAGCCGCCAGGATGTTCGTAGGGATGCGGGGGAGACCCGCGGCGAGCTCCCCGTACCGCCGCGGGCCGACGAGCAGGTCGCGGACGATGAGCAGCGCCCACCGCTCGCCCACGAGCTCCAGAGCCTGGGTGACACCGCCGTACTGCCCGTAGTCGCGGACAGCCATCGCGACCTCAGGCCTGCTGGTTCGTGAAGGCCTCCGGGCCCTCCTTGGCGGCTGCCGGATCCATGTAACCGAACTCGAGGATGTTGCCGTCGGGGTCGGTGAGCTGGCGCTGGTACATGAAGCCGTAGTCGGAGGCGGGCTGCGCTTCCGAGCCGCCAGCGGCGATGCCGTCGGCGACGGCGGTGTCGACCTCGTCGCGGCTGTCGAGGAAGATCGCGGTCGACACGGAGACCGTTTTCGACGGGTCGCCGATCGGCCGGTCGCTGAAGGTCTGGAAGAAGTCGCGGGTCAGCAGCATGAAGGCGCTGTGGTCTTCTTCGACGACGACGCAGGCGGCGTTGTGGTCGGTGAAGAGCGGGTTGATGGTGAATCCGATCGCCGTGTAGAACGACTTCGCGCGATCGAGATCGGTCACCGGCAGGTTGACGAACATGGCAGTCATTTGCGTTCTTCCTCTCAAGGGTCCAGTGCGGACGCGTTAACACTTGCAAAAAACAAGTGCCTCGTCAAGGATTTTCGCCGGTTATATAGTTGATGCATATAAAGCAACTAGCCGCCCCTCTCCCCGGAAAGACGATCTTGGCCCGCACCCGCACCGGCATGTTCAGCAAAGACCACCCGCACTACAAGTGGGTGGCACTCAGCAACACCACCCTCGGCATGCTGATGGCGACGATCAACTCCTCGATCGTCATCATCTCGCTGCCGGCGATCTTCACCGGCATCAAGCTGAACCCGCTCGAGCCGGGCAACGTGAGCTACCTGCTGTGGATGCTCATGGGCTACATGCTCGTCACCGCCGTGCTGGTCGTCATGTTCGGCCGGATGGGCGACCAGTACGGTCGCGTGAAGATCTACAACCTCGGCTTCGTCATCTTCACCGTCGCCGCCATCGCACTCTGCCTCGACCCGTTCACCGGGGGACCGGCGGCCATGTGGCTGATCGTCTGGCGGTTCGTGCAGGGCATCGGCGGCGCGATGCTGTTCGCCAACTCGACGGCGATTCTGACGGATGCGTTCCCCGCCAACAAGCGCGGGTTCGCGCTCGGCCTCAACCAGGTCGCCGCCATCGCGGGAAGCTTCATCGGCCTCATCGTCGGCGGTGTGCTGGCGGAGATCGACTGGCGGGCGGTGTTCTTCGTCTCGGTGCCGATCGGAGTCATCGGCACGATCTGGTCGTTCAAGTCGCTGCACGAGGTCGGGCAGAAGAACCCGGGCCGCATCGACTGGCTGGGCAACGCGACGTTCGCTGTCGGACTGGTCGCGCTGCTGACTGGCATCACCTACGGCATCCAGCCCTACGGCGGCAGCCCGCAGGGGTGGGGGAACCCGTGGGTGCTCGGCTCGATCGTCGGGGGCATCCTGCTGCTGATCGCGTTCGTGTTCATCGAGCTGCGCATCACGTCGCCGATGTTCGACATGCGTCTGTTCCGCATCCGGTCGTTCTCCTCGGGCATCTTCGCCGGATTCCTGGCCGCGATCGGCCGAGGCGGGCTGCAGTTCATGCTCATCATCTGGCTGCAGGGCATCTGGCTGCCCCTGCACGGATACAGTTACGAGCAGACCCCGCTCTGGGCGGGCATCTACATGCTGCCGATCACGATCGGGTTCCTCATCGCAGGACCGATCTCGGGTGCACTCTCCGACCGGTTCGGCTCCCGGGCGTTCGCCACGGTCGGGCTGACGCTGGTGGGCCTGACGTTCATCGGCCTGCTGCTCATCCCGGTGAACTTCGACTACTGGCAGTTCGCGCTGCTGACCGGACTGAACGGCATCGGCTCCGGGCTCTTCTCCTCGCCCAACCGCACGTCGATCATGAACAGCGTGCCCGCGAACGAGCGGGGGTCGGCATCCGGGATGGCCGGTGTCGCGTTGAACGCCGGAAGCTCGCTCTCGATCGGCATCTTCTTCTCGCTGATGATCGCGGGACTGTCGGTGACGCTGCCGGCCGCGCTGACCGGCGGGCTCAGTGCGCACGGGGTGCCGTCGCACGTCGCGGCGCAGATCGGCAACACCCCGCCGGTCGGCAGCCTGTTCGCGGCCTTCCTGGGCTACAACCCCATCCAGAGCCTGCTCGAACCGACCGGCGTGCTCGCGACGCTGTCGCCGGCCGACCATTCCGCTCTCATCGGCAAGGAGTTCTTCCCCCAGCTGATCTCCGGACCCTTCCACGACGGCCTCATCGTCGTCTTCATCGCCGCGGCCGTGATGTCGATCATCGGCGCAATCGCCTCATTCGCAGGCGGCGGCAAGTATGTTCATGAAGACAAGGTTGCCGAAAGGGAAGCAGAGGAAGCCGGTGCGACGCGGGCATAGCGACGGGCAGAAGGATGGGGGACGTCGATGGTGACGGGAGACGGCGGCTCCGCGTCGCGTGCGAGGTCGCTCGCCGCTGACGACGACCTGGCCGGAAGGCTGGCCCTCGCGGTCGGCCGGCTGAACCGGCGGATGCGCTCCTCGACGGGCGGCCTCAGCCACGGACAGCTGTCTGCGCTGTCGACGATCGTGCGCGGCGGCCCGATCAGGCCGAGCGAGATCTCGGCGATCGAGATCGTCGCCGCGCCCACCATCACCCGGGTCATCGCCGACCTGGAGGCTCGGGGTCTCGTCACGCGCGAACCCGACCCCGACGACGGCCGTTCCTTCTTCGCCGTCGCGACCGACGCCGGCGTCGAGCTGCTGATGCGGGCACGCTCCGATCGAGCGCGCAGTGTCGCCGCCATTCTGGGCGAACTCGACGAGGCGCAGGTCGAGAGCATCCGTGCCGCGGTCGCCGCACTCGAGTCGGCGGCCCATGTGGCGGCGACGCCGGGCGATCGGCCCGATCGATCGCACTGAGGTTCGGTTCGCTATTCGGTTCGTGCTGTTGCTAGCCTCCCGCCGCGCCATCGCTCAGGGCATCGCCGATGGCACACCTGTGCGCGCCGACGCTGCGCTCGAAGAAGCCGCCGCTCAGCCGCGCCCGGCGGCGGCGCCGGCGAGGGTGAGTGTTATGGCGAGGATGGCCCCGGTGACCACCCAGAACAGCAGCACGAACACGGTGTCCCGCACGCGCCACGGGGTGGGGTGCCGTTCGGTGCGGGTGGGATGCGCGCCGAACGCGCGCGACTCCATCGCCAGCGCCATCCGGTCGGCATGGCGGATCGCCGAGGCCAGCAGGGGCACCACGGCAGCGAACGCCCGCCGCGCTGCCGCGATCGGACCCCATCCGCCGGCCACCCCTCGCACCCGTTGCGCCTGGCGGATGAGCGCCAGCTCGCTGCCGAATCGCGGGATGAACCGGTAGGCCGCGATCGCCGTGTAACCGATCCGGTACGGCACGCGGAGCTGCTGCACCATCGAGCGGGCCAGATCGGGCCCCGTCGTGGTGAGGCCGCCGATCAACGCCAGCATCACGAGGCTCGCGAGCCGGAGCGAGGTGGCCAGCCCGACCGCGAGCGCCCACTCCGTGTAGTCGAACGCGCCGATGGAGAAGAGGATGCGCGGGTCGGATGCGTGCGAGGCGTCGGCCCACAAGCCGAAACTCACCGCCATCGCCGCGACGATCAGGGGGAGCGCGACCAGCAGACCGACGACGATGCCCGGCCTCAGGCGCGTCCCGGCGAAGATCACCACGACGGCCAGCACGACGAACGCGAGGGGGCTGAGGAGGTTCCTCGTGAACAGCAGCACCGCCATCGCCGGGAGCACCGCGGCCACCTTGGCGAGCGGGTTGAGCCGATGGAGGAACGGCCCGCGGCCCGCGTCGGCGCTCTCGGGCGTCACGGCGCTCATCGCGGGTCCCCCGGCTGCCGCGTCGTGCCCCGGATGTCGGCCAGGCGGGTGACGCCCCGCCAGCTGGGGTGGTTCTCGAGCGCGGCGAAGGCTTGCGCGAGCGGCGGCCGGCGCATCCCGGTTGCGTCGAGCGTCGCCGCGTCGGCGAGCACGTCGGTCGTCGCGCCGAACGCGGCGATGCGCCCTCCGGCGAGGATCGCGACGTGGCTGGCGTACTCGGCCACCACCTGCAGGTCGTGCGTCACGATCACGACGGTGGTGCCGGATGCGTTCAGCGCGGCGAGCAGGGTCAGCAGCTCGGTCGCCCTCTCGCGGTCCTGCCCGAACGTCGGCTCGTCGAGCACGAGCAGCGGCGGTTCGGTGATGAGCGCGGTGCCCACCGAGAGGCGCCGTTTCTGGCCGCCCGAGAGGAGGAACGGATGCGCGTCCCGGTGACCTTGCAGCCCCAGCGTTGCGAGCATCCGGTCGACGCGCTCGTTCAGTTCCGGCTCGGGAACACTGCGCAGCCGCAGACCGCAGGCGAGCTCATCGCTGACCGTGTTCGTGACGAATTGGTGCTCCGGGTTCTGGAACACGAACCCGACGGCTTCGGTGAGCGCGGTGGCGGATGCGCGCGCCGGGTCGACCCCGTCCAGGTCGACGGTGCCGCGTGGGGGCCGCACCGCGCCGGCGATCGCCTGCACGAGCGTGGTCTTCCCGGCCCCGTTCGCCCCGACGATCGCGACGAAGTCGCCATGCCCCACGTCGAGCGACACGTCACGCAGCACCTCGCGCCGCGCATCCCGCCGCCCTCTCGCCACGCTCAACCCCCGCACGCGCACCGCGCCCGCCGCGCCCGCGCCCGCCGCGCCCGCCACGCCCGCACGAGATGCGCCAAAGTGTTGCTTCGGGTGGCCCGAGGCAACACTTTGGCGCATCTCGTCGGGTGCCGGGGTGGGGGGATGCGGGAGCGTGGGGAGGGTGGGGAGGGTGGGGAGGGCGTCGAGGGCGGCGGTGAGGTCGGGGGCGGTGAGGGGGAGAGGGGTCAGGGCGACGCCGAGGGCGCGCAAGCGGAGCGCGGCGAGGGTCGCGGTCGGCAGCCAGACGCCGAGTGCGAGCAGCTCGTCGGCGCGAGACCGCAGCACCTCGGCGACGGGTCCGTGCGCGACGAGGCGACCTTGAGCATCCAGCACCGCCACTGTGTCGACCAGGTCGATCGCCGCGTCGAGGTCGTGCTCCACCAGCACGATGCTGTGACGAACCGTGCCCGACCCACCCGTCCCCGACCCGCCCGTGCCGCCCGACCCACTCGTGCCGCCAGGCCCACCCGTGCCCGACCCGCCCGCGGCCGCGCGCCCGGCGGCGCCGCGCGGCTCACGCCCGAGTACGGCGCGCAGCGCGGCGTACACCTCGTCGATGCCGTCGGGGTCGAGGTTGGCGGTCGGCTCGTCGAGCACCAGGATCGGCGCGTCCAAGGCCAGGGCGCACGCGATCGCGAGGCGCTGTTTGCCGCCGCCGGAGAGCGTGTCGGGGTCGTCGGCCCGGCGATCCCAGAGGTCGACCGCACGCAAGGCGGCTTCGGCTCGCGCGAGCACCTCCGCGACAGGGACGAGCAGGTTCTCCGGCCCGAAGCACACCTCGTCGAGCACCGTCGTCGTGACGAGCTGCGCATCCGGATCCTGGAACACCATGCCGACGTGCTCGCTCAGCTCGGCGACACGCACATCCGCGGTGTCGAGCGCACCGCTCGCCCCGCCGCCCACGAGCACTCGGCCGTCGAGTGTCGCGGGTACGGCGTGGGGAACGAGCCCGTTCAGAGCGAGCGCGAGCGTCGACTTGCCGCATCCGCTCGGGCCGAGGATGAGGAGCACCTCGCCGGGCGCGACGTCGAGGGTCACGCCATCCGGAGTCCAGGCCTCGGCGCCCTCGTGACGGATGCGCACCCCGCGCAGCGATAGCGCGGCCGGTGTTGCGGTCACGGCCGCCTCAGCGCGCGGGCGGCACGCCGATGGCGGCGGCCGGTCGAGCCGTCATGGGGAGCGCATCCGAGTCCCGTGCCGGGCGGCGTCGTACGATCGGCAGCTGCAGCCCGCGGCCCGCGCCGGTGCGGTCGAGTCCTGCCGCAATGGCACGGCCGAGCCAGGTGAAGACGATGGGACTGACCACGAACAGGCCGATGTGCAGCACCTGCACCCACGGCCGGCTCAGCTCGACGCCCTGCGCGATGAACACCCCGAACCCGAAGATCAGCCCCGCGACGGTCACGGCGGCGTAGAACAGCCAAGCCCGCCAATAGCGGTAGAGCGTGACGGCGAACGGCAGTTCCTGCAGGAGCCCGATCGATCCGGCGGCCATCACGGCGGCGAACCCGATGGGCTGAAAAGGCACGGAGACGAGACCGGCGATCACCGACGTGATGAGTGCGACACCCCCGCGACGCAGCAGCGCCTGTGCGATCACCCCGGGCAGGAAGTAGACGCCGATCACGGCGCCGTAGAACATGGGGGCGGCCGCCGCGAGCGTGCCCGAGATGTACGCGCTGACCGAGAACACGATGCCGCCGGCGACCCCGATAGCGGCACAGGTGAGCAGAAGCCGAGTGCTGGTGTTCTTCATGTTCCGTTTCGCGCGCGTTGGAGGACGGCTGGTACCCCCAGCGTATGCCAGGTAAGGCGAGCCTTACAACGCGCCGCGGGTCGCGATGAGCGCGTCCACTCCGTCCAGGATGCGCTCGATCCCGAAGTCGAGCGCGTCATCGCGACCACCGCCCGCGGAGCCGCCCGCGAACGCTGCCGCGACGTGCGGAAAGTCCGCGGAGTTCTCCTCGACGATCCCCACCAGCAGGGTCGCGATCTCGTGTTCGGGCCGGCCGGTGGTGGTCTGCTGCTGAACGATGTTGCGTGCGTGGCCGCTGAGCAGAGCGAGCACATCCAGCCGCTCCGGCCAGGTCAACGGTGTGTCGGCGAGGGCCGCGAGCCCGCGTTCCATCCAGGCGAGTTCGTTCGGGCCGATGATCCTCGCGCCGACGGCGAGCTCGAGGGCCCACGGTGCTTCCGCGAACCGTCGATGGACGCCGTTCGTCCAGGCACGGAGATCGTGGCGCCACTCATTCCCATTCGTCTCGCGAGGCGAAGGAGGCGCTCCGAGCCGCTTGTCGAGCATCAGCGCCGTCAGCTCCGCTTTGCCGGGCAGGTAGCGATAGAGCGACATCTTGGTCGCCCCGAGTTCGTCGGCGACGCGCTGCATCGACACGGTGGCGAGCCCGTGCTCGTCGGCAAGGCCGATCGCTGCGTCGACGATGCGATCGAGCGTCATCTTCGGCTTCGGTCCACGCTTCGTCGTGGTGGTCGTGGGCCAGAGAAGTGTTCCGTCTGCGGTCACCGACGCGTCCTTTCGAATCGAGGGCTTGAAACTGTGTCTATCATACGCTAATTTGTGTCCATCGGACGCAATTAGTGAGAGAAGGCAGTTTCATGAAGAAGGCACTCATCTCGGGAGCGAGCATCGCCGGCCCGGCCTCCGCGCTGTGGCTCAGCAGGCTCGGCTACGAGGTCACCGTCGTCGAGCAAGCACCGTCGTTGCGGCCGGGCGGCCAGGCGGTCGACTTCAAAGGACGCACGCATCGCTTCGTGCTCGAGCGGATGGGAATCTGGGACGACGTGGTCGCCGCCCAGACCCCGAAGACCGACCTGCGCATCGTCGACGACGCCGACCGGGTGCGGGCGGTGATGCCCGGGGAGTTCATCGGCGGCGACATCGAGATCCTCCGCGGCGAGCTCGCGGGCATCCTGCACGCGCACACCGCATCCACCTGCGACTACGTCTTCGGCGACCGGATCACCGAGCTGGCGGACACCGGTCACGGCGTCGAGGTGTCGTTCGCGCACCGCCCGTCGGAGAACTTCGACCTGGTGATCGGCGCCGACGGTGTTCACTCGGGGGTTCGCCGCCTCGCCTTCGGGCCGGAGGAGGAGTTCGTGAAACCGCTCGGCTACTACTATGCCGTTGCCGGTGCGCACGCGCCGAGCGACCTGGAGATGGTGCTGCCGAACGGGCGGCAGATCGGGTATGCGTACAACGAACCGGGCAGGCTGGCGATCCTCGGCGGTTCCAAGGCGCCTCAGCTGTTCGTGTTCGCGGCGGAGAGCGGTGACTACGATCGCCGCGACGTCGACTCGCAGAAACGGTTCCTCGCCCGCCACTTCGATCACGTCGGATGGCGCGTACCCGGGCTCCTCGCCGCAGCGCTTGCCGGCGACGACTTCTACCTGGATGCACTGGCGCGAACGAAGATGACCGCGTTCACCTCCGGACGCGTCGCCCTGGTCGGTGACGCCGGCTACGCGAACACTCTCGGCGGATTCGGCACGGGTCTCGCGTTGATCGGGGCGTACATCCTCGCCGGTGAACTCGCCACCGCGGGTCACGACCACCGTGCCGCGTTCGCCGGCTACGACCAGCGGATGCTGAAGCCGACGAAGATCGCGCGTTCGGGCAACGCGGGGCCGTTTCTCGCGCCATCGTCACCGATGCGCATCCGGATGCGGGACTTCAGCTTCTCGAACCGTCTTGCCTTCGCCGCGATGATGAAGATGACCGAGATGTTCGCCACCGACGACACCGTTCCCGACTACCCGCTCCTCGCGCGCGCGGGTCAGCGCCGCTTCTCGTGACCCGGTCGTTTCGCCACGACCGGGAACGCGCCCGTGTAGCCCTGCCGCTCGCGCGCGATCTCCAGGATGCGCCCGCGCCCGAGGAACCAGCCGAGCACGAGCAGCGGAACGATGATCACCAGAGACGCGACGGTGAACGTTCCAGTGGGGTAGTCGAACGCCATGAGCACGACGACCGCCACGAGAAAGGCCAGCGTCAGGTACGCGGTGAACGGCGCACCGAACAGCCGGAACGTCGGCCGCTCGAGCCTGCCCTGCAGCGCCCACCGCCGTAGTTGGATCTGGCACAGGATGATCATCGCCCAGCTGGTCACGATGCCGAGGGATGCGACGTTCACGACGATGTTGAACGCCTGCTCGGGCACGATCAGGTTGAGGAAGACGCCGAGCACTCCGATGGCCGCGGTGAGCAGGATGCCGCCGTACGGCACGCCGCGCTTGTTCATCCGCCCCGTGAACGCCGGCGCGGCCCCGGTCTGAGCCATCGAGTGCAGGATGCGGCCGGTCGAGTACATCCCCGCGTTCAGGCTCGAGAGCGCCGCGGTGAGCACGACGAAGTTCATGATCGAGCCGATGACCGCGCCGAGTTCGGGGGAGCCCAGGTGGCTGAAGACCGTGACGAACGGGCTCTCGCTGCCGCTGTACGCGTGCGAGGGCAACAGCAGGGCCAGGATGAGGATCGAGCCGCAATAGAAGATCACGATGCGGTAGACGACGCTGTTGATGGCCCGCGGCATGATCTTCTCGGGGTTGGGCGTTTCTCCCGCCGCGGTTCCGACCAGCTCGATCGCCGCATACGCGAACACGACGCCCTGCACGAGAACGATCGCGAAGCCGATGGTGGCGATGCCGTTGGGGAGCAGCCAGCCGTTCTCGGCGAGCATCGCGAACCCGGTCGGCCCCTGGTCGGTGGGCCAGCCGAACGCCAGCACGACGATCCCCACCAGCAGGAACGCCACTAGCGCGGCCACCTTGATGAGGGCGAACCAGAACTCCATCTCGCCGAACACCTTCACCGAGATGAGGTTGAGCCCCACCACGACCACGAGGGCGATCAGGGCGAGCAACCACTGCGGCGCGGCCGAGAAAGCGCTCCAGTACTTCACGTACAACGCGATGGCGGTGGAGTCGACGATGGCGGTCATCGCCCAGTTGAGGAAGTACATCCAGCCCGCGACGTATGCCATCTTCTCGCCGTAGAACTCGCGCGCGTACGACACGAACGACCCCGACGACGGACGGTGCAGCACCAGCTCACCGAGAGCGCGCAGCACGAGGAAGGCGAAGAATCCGCAGAGCGCGTAGACGAAGACCAGCAGCGGACCGCCCTGTTCGAGGCGGCCGCCCGCCCCAAGGAAGAGGCCGGTACCGATCGCGCCGCCGATCGCGATCATCTGCAGCTGCCGGGGTTTGAGGGTCTTGTGGTAGCCCTCCTGCTCGCTCGAGAAGTCCTGAACGGCCTGGCTCACGTCGCCGAGATGCTCGCGCGGATTCTCCAGTTCGTCGGCAGGGTCACGGGGTTCGCCGTCGGGCGTGCGCGATGAGGTCATGCTGGTCCTTACTCTGCAAAGTCAGGCAGTCGTACCCCGACAGGCTACCCACCTGTACCCCGCCCTCCTATCGGCGCCGCGCGCTAGCCGGTGACGCCGGCGAACGCGTAGACGTGCAGCACGGCGCCACTGTCATATCTCTCGAGCCGCGTGAGCTTCAGGTCCGCCCGAACGCGATCGTCGGCGAACAGCCGCAGGCCGCCGCCCACGACGACGGGGTAGGTCAGCAGCCGCAGCTCGTCGACCAGTCCCCAGACCAGGAGTGACTTGGCGAGGGTCGCACTGCCCGCCACCAGCACAGGGCCGCCGTCGCCGCTCTTCAACTCGGCGACACCCGCCCTGACGTCGCCGTTCAGACGCGATGCGTTCCAGCCCAGCTCGTCGGTGCGCCGGGTGACGACCGTCTTCGGCATCGCATTCATCTTGTCGGCGAACTCGCCGTCGCGCGTCGGCCACGCGTCGGCGAACTGCTCGAAGGTCTTGCGGCCGAGCAGCAGCGACTCGGCGTCGAGCGTCTCCTGCAGCTTGAAGTCGTAGAGCTCTGCCGTGCCGTAAGGGATCGTCCAGCCCGAATGGGGATGCGTCGACTCGCCGCCCGGCGCTTCGACGACGGCGTCGAGCGTGATGAACTCTGTGACGATCAGGCGGCGCACGGTAGCTCCTTCTTCGTCGGAACGTGTAGCCGATGGTAGCAGCGCGACCGTCGGCGGTTACCGCCAACTTAAGAGCAGACGACTTTTGCGCCACCCCCTGGCGGGCCTCGTCGGAGGCAACTTATAGTCTCCCCTGTGCGCCCCCGAACAGGGGCCACGGTGAGCGGATGCAGCGAAGCATCCGTCTCGTCTCACGCGTACGCCACCGCACTGATTCGTGAAGGGGATTTCCGAATGCAGCAACGCTCTGTCACACCAACGCCTCCGGGCGGGCGGGGGATCGGCGCGAAGTCCGCCCATCCGTTCCGCCGTCTGGCCGCAGGCCTCGCCATCGCCACCGCGGCATCCCTCGGGTTCGCCACGCTGACGGTGACGCCGGCGTTCGCCGCCACCCCCACGAACACCATCGCCGACGTGCAGGGCACCGGCGACGTGAGCCCCCTGAACGGCTCCACGGTCACGGTGCAGGGCATCGTCACCGCCGATCACCGGGTGGGCGGCTACAAGGGCATCTACATTCAGACGCAGGGCAGCGGCGGGGCGACGGATGCGACTCCCGGCGTCTCCGACGGCATCTTCGTCTACCTGAACACCGCGAACCCGTCGGTCGCGATCGGCGACCTGGTCACCGTCACCGGCAAGGTCAGCGAGTACTTCGGTTTCACGCAGATCACCGCGTCCGCGGCGGGAGCGGTCGAGCTCGTCACCGCCGGCGTCGGCGTTCCCGACGCCACGCCGTTGCCCGACACCGTGCGCGGCACGGACCGCGAGGCCTACGAGAGCATGCTGGTGGCGCCGAGCGGCACCTACAAGGTCGCCTCGAGCCACCAGCTCTACAACTTCGGCACCCTGTGGCTGTCCGCCGGTGACGCCCCGCTCGTGAAGAGCACCGAGACGCAGCGCCCCGGAGCAGAAGCCGACGCGATCGCCAAGGCGAACCTCGCCGACCGCATCCTGCTCGACGACGGCTACAACATCCAGATCTCCAACAAAGACCACCCCGGAGACCAGCCGTACTTCACCGAAGACACGGTCGTGCGCAACGGCGACAAGGTCGACTTCCCGGCCACGCCGTACGTGCTGAACTGGGGCTTCGACGACTGGCGCCTGCAGCCCACCACCCCGCTCAACGACGCGAGCCCGGCGAACCTCAAGCCCACGTTCGAGCAGACGAACCCGCGACCGGATGCGGCGCCCGCGGTCGGCGGCGACTTCGCCGTCGCCTCGTTCAACGTCGAGAACTACTTCACCACCCTGCAGAGCGAGAACTCGCTGGCCCGCGGCGCGAAGACCGCCGCGGAGTTCCAGCTGCAGAAGTCGAAGGAGGTCGCCGCGATCAACGCGCTCGGCGCCAACATCGTGACCCTCGAAGAGATCGAGAACTCCATCCACTTCGGCAAGCCGGTCGACTTCGCACTCGCCGACCTGGTCGCCGGACTCAACGCCGCCGCCGGCTCCGAGGTCTGGGCCTACGTTCCGACGCCGGCCGCGCTCGCCGGCGCCGTCGACACCACCGACGTCATCACCACGGCCATCATCTACAAGAAGGATGCGGTCACCCGCGTCGGCGACAGCGCCACCGTCATCGACGAGTCGGTGTGGGGCAACGCCCGCGAGCCGATCGCCCAGACGTTCAAGGCGGGAAGCAAGACGCTCTCGGTGATCGTCAACCACTTCAAGTCGAAGAGCGGAACGGGCACCGAGCCGGCCGACGGTCAGGGACAGTTCAACGCCGACCGCGTGGCACAGGCGAAGAGCGTGCTCTCCCTCGTCGGCACCGTTGAGCAGTCCAGCGGGAGCAAGAACGTGCTGCTGCTCGGCGACTTCAACGCGTACACGAAGGAAGACCCCATCGACGTGTTCTCGTCGGCCGGGCTGGTCGATCTGGTGTCCGCGAAGGCGGCAGGCCAGTACACCTACAGCTTCAACGGCGAGGTCGGATCGCTCGACCACGCGCTGGCCACCCCCGAGCTCGCGACGAGCGTCGCCGGCGCCGGGGTCTGGGACATCAACGCCAACGAGTGGTCCGACCGCGGCTACGCGCTCGGTGCCGCCGAGGCGGGAACGCCGTTCCGCGCCAGCGACCACAACCCGATCAAGGTCGGGTTCGCCGAGAAAGACGCACCTGTCTCGATCGACCTGCTGGCGATCAACGACTTCCACGGTCGCCTGGAGGCGAACGGAGCATCCGGTGGCGCCGCCGTTCTCGCCGGGGCCGTCAACCAGTTCCGCACGGCCAACCCGAACACCGTGTTCGTCTCGGGCGGCGACAACATCGGCGCCTCCACGTTCACCTCGTTCATCCAGAAGGACAAGCCGACGCTCGACGCGCTGAACTCGATGAAGCTCGACGTGAGCACGCTCGGCAACCACGAGTTCGACCAGGGTGTCGCCGACATCCAGAACCGCGTCATCCCGACCGCCCAGTTCCCGTACCTCGCGGCGAACATCTTCGACAAGGGCACCGACACCCCGACCTTCGACCAGTACTACGTCAAAGACGTCGGCGGCATCAAGGTCGGCTTCATCGGCGCGGCGACGGACGAACTGCCGTCGCTCGTCACCCCGGCAGGCATCGCGGGCATCGACGTGCACGACGTCACCGAATCCGTGAACAAGGTGGCCGAGCAGCTGCGCGACGGCGACCCGTCGAACGGCGAATCGGATGTGACCGTGCTGCTGGTGCACGAAGGTGCGGCCACTCCGGCGCTCGCCGACTCCACCAACGACTCGGCGTTCGGCAAGATCGTCGAAGGCGCGAACGCCGACGTCGACGCCATCGTGTCGGCTCACACCCACCAGGCGTACACGCACGAGATCGCCATCCCGGGCACCGAGCGCACCCGCCCCGTCATCCAGACGGGTCAGTACGGCGAGAAGCTCGGACACATCGCCCTGACGGTCGACCCGCAGACGAAGAAGATCCAGTCGTTCGCGAGCGAGCTGCTGCCGCTCAACGACGCCGCGGGCAAGCCGCTCTACCCGGCCGACCCTGCGGTGGCGGCCATCGTGGCCGACGCGGTCGCCGTAGCCAAGCAGCTCGGTTCGGTGTCGGTCGGCCAGATCACCGGCGACCTGAACCGCGCCCGCCAGTCCGACGGGTCGGAGAACCGCGGTGGAGAGTCGACGCTCGGCAACTTCGTCGCTGACGTGCAGCTCTGGGCCACGCAGGATGCGGGCGCCGAGATCGCCCTGATGAACCCGGGCGGACTGCGGGCCGACCTCAAGTTCGCCTCGTCGGGCCCGACCGATCCCGACGGCAACGTCAGCTACCAGGAGGCCGCATCCGTGCAGCCGTTCGCGAACTCCCTGGTGACGGAGACGCTCACCGGAGCCCAGCTCAAGAAGGTGCTGGAGGAGCAGTGGCAGCCCGCCGCTGCGGCCCGCCCGTTCCTCAAGCTCGGCGTCTCGAAGGGTCTGACCTACACGTACGACCCGACCGCCGCAGCCGGGGCACACATCACCCACGTCTACCTGAACGGCGTCGAGGTGAGAGACGGCGACAGCCACAAGGTGGTCGTCAACTCGTTCCTCGCCTCTGGCGGTGACAACTTCACCACCCTCGGCCAGGGCAGCGGCAAGGCCGACTCCGGCAAGATCGACCTCCAGTCGATGGTCGACTACTTCACCGCCAACCCCACCGCTTCGCCCGATTCGGCGCAGCGCGCGGTCGGCGTGAAGCTCGCGGCTCCCGCATCCGGAACGGCGTACCAGCCGGGCGAAGCGGTCGCCGTCACCCTGTCGTCGTTGCTCTTCAGCGACACCGCAACCCAGCCCGCGAGCGTGGCGCTGAAGATCGGCGACGCCGTCGTCGGCACCGGCGCCATCGACCCCGCGATCGTCGACACGACGGACGAGGTCGGCCGAGCGGTCGTCACAGCCACCATCCCGGCGGGCCTGTCCGGCGCTCAGACGCTCACCGTCACCGTTCCCGGCACGAACACCTCGATCGCTGTTCCGATCACGGTGGCGGATGCGACCCCGCCGGTGAAGAAGGTGTCGAGCCTCACCCTCGGGTGGGCGAGCACCATCCTGGGCAGCCACAACTCCACGCTCACCTACACGGTGAACGTGATCGCCCAGAAGGGTGTGGAAGCCACCGGCAGCGTCGTCATTCTCGACGGCGGCAAGCAGATCGCGACCGTCACCCTGAAAGCCGGCGACGGCGGCAAGGCCAAGGTCACCCTGCCCAAACTGAAGTCGGGCCTCCACCTCCTGACCGCCGTCTACGGCGGCTCCGACACGGTGAAGCCGTCGTCGTCGCTGCCGTTCCCGGTGCTGCTCTGGTAGCGCTGCGCCGCTAGCGCGGTAGCGCTCCCCGCGGGCGCCGCT
>NZ_JBHVYL010000026.1:0-53071 GCF_042880955.1 Leifsonia sp. NPDC058292 | reverse complement strand
TAGTCGAGGAGCGTCGTCACGGCCTGGTCGACGACCAGGATGACATCGCCGCCACGGCCGCCGTTGCCGCCGTCCGGGCCGCCGAGCGGCTTGAACTTCTCACGGTGAACGGAGGCACAGCCGTGGCCTCCGTTACCCGCGGCGACATGCAGTTCGACGCGGTCCACGAAGGTGGTCATGGTTCAGTGCCTCCTGGGGGTTCCTCCGACGAAGGGCCGGAGGAGTACGAAATGTCTTTGCTCGTCGTTCATTGGAAACACACGAAGGGCGGACCTGCTTCCCGATCCGGAAGCCGAAGCTTCTGGCCGGGCAAGCAAGGTCCGCCCTCGCGAAAACGCTCTACGGAGCCTGAGTCCTAGGAACTAGGGGTTTCAGGCGACCGGAACGATGTTCACGACCTTGCGGCCGCGGTGCGTACCGAACTCCACCGCACCGGCGCTCAGCGCGAACAGGGTGTCGTCGCCGCCACGGCCGACGTTCACGCCGGGGTGGAAGTGGGTGCCGCGCTGGCGGACGATGATCTCGCCCGCGCCGACGACCTGGCCGCCGAAGCGCTTCACGCCGAGGCGCTGCGCGTTCGAGTCACGACCGTTACGAGTGGAGCTTGCGCCCTTTTTGTGTGCCATCTGCTTGCTCTCCTAAGCCTGTGCTCGACGCGTTACTTGATGCCGGTGACTTTGACGCGCGTGAGCTCCTGACGGTGGCCCTGGCGCTTCTTGTAACCGGTCTTGTTCTTGAACTTCTGGATGACGATCTTCGGGCCGCGGAGGTCGCCCAGCACCTCGGCCGTGACCGTGACCTTGGCGAGCGACGACGCGTCGGAAGTGATCTTGTCGCCGTCGACAAGCAGCACGGCAGCCAGCTCGACGTTGCCATCTTTGTTGGCCTTGATGCGGTCCATCGTCACGATGGTGCCGACCTCGACCTTTTCCTGGCGGCCACCGGCGCGCACAACTGCGTAAACCACTTTACGTACCTTTTCTCTGGGGAACAGCTCCCCTGGCTCAGCTCGAGCCCTGGACCTGGTCCTACTGTCTTTGTCTTCAGGAAGTTACTGGCGAGCCGGCGCATCGTACGAAACGACTGCTGCTCTCAGAAAACCATGGCGCTCGTGTGGACGGCGTCCAACACACACCAACGGTCAACTTTACCCGATGGCCCACATGCGGTCAAACTCAGGATCGAGCGAGTCGGATGGGGGTCGGGCCGCGCCGACATCGGCGACGGTTCCTACAATCATTGTATGACGGTCCTGATCGATCCCCCGCAATGGCCCGCCCACGGCATGTTGTGGTCGCATCTCGTCAGCGACGCCTCCCTGGATGAGCTCCACGCCTTCGCGGCGGCGAACGACGTCGCGCCGCGCGCGTTCGACCTCGACCACTACGACGTGCCGGATCGCAGGTACGACGAGCTGGTCGCCGCGGGCGCAACACCCGTCGGCGGCAAGGAGCTGGTGACCCGGCTTCGAGCGAGCGGGCTCAGAGTGAAGGCGCGGGATCGAGTGCGCAAGCACTGATCCCACGCCTTCGCGAATCGGTCGGCGGAGTCGCTACTCCTCCGACTCCGTTCGCGTGATCTCGGGGGCGACCGAACCGCCCGCGATGGCCGCTGTGCTCACGCGCCTGCTGCGCCCGCGGCCCTGACCCGGCTGCTTCGGCTGCGGCAGGGCGTCGAGCACCGACCCGAGGAGCTCATCGGCGTCCTTGGCCTTCGGGCGGCGCACCGCGGGTGCGGCGGCGACAGGGATGTCGAGCAGCGTGACGGGCGCATCCGCGGCCGGAGCCGCATCCGACGCCTGCGACCCCGAAGCATCGGGCGACTCGGCCTGAGCCGCGGCTTCTTCCGAGGGCTTCTCCGACTTCTTGGAGCTCTTTCTGCGCGACTTCTTGGGCGCGGGCGCCGCCGACTCCTCGACGGCGCTCTGCGGCGCCGACTGGTCTGCGCCCTCGGTCTGCTCCGGAGCGATGTGCTTGCCGTGACCGGCCTCGTCCTGGTCGTGGCTGTGTGCCGCCAACGTGCTCGCGGCGATCTGCGCGAGCGCGCCCCGGGCGTCTTCCGTGATGGCGTGGGTCGCAGCGTTCGCGCCGCCACCGTTCGACGACGCGCTTCCGCCGTTGCCGTTGTTCCCGCCACCGGATGCGTTTCCACCGGACTGCTGACCGCCGCGGCCGCGACGGCGCTCGCTCTGCGGCTGCTGCTGCGGCGTCTGACGGTGCTTGGTGACCGGGTCGTGGTGCACGACGACGCCGCGACCGGCGCAGACCTCGCAGGCCTCGCTGAACGTCTCGAGCAGTCCGAGTCCGAGCTTCTTGCGGGTCATCTGAACGAGGCCGAGCGAGGTGACCTCCGCCACCTGGTGCTTCGTGCGGTCGCGACTGAGGCACTCGATGAGACGCCGCAGCACGAGATCGCGGTTCGACTCGAGAACCATGTCGATGAAGTCGACGACGATGATGCCGCCGATGTCGCGCAAGCGGAGCTGGCGCACGATCTCTTCGGCCGCTTCCAGGTTGTTCTTGGTGACGGTCTCTTCGAGGTTTCCGCCCGAACCGACGAACTTGCCGGTGTTGACGTCGACGACCGTCATGGCCTCGGTGCGGTCGATCACCAGGGAACCGCCGGAAGGAAGCCAGACCTTGCGGTCGAGCGCCTTCTCGATCTGCTCGGTGATGCGGTGCTCGTCGAACGCATCCCGGTCACCCGCGTAGGTCTCGACCCGGTCGAGCAGATCGGGAGCGACCTGGCGGAGGTAGGTCTCGATCGTCGACTGGGCGTCCGCGCCGGCGATGATCAGCTTCTGGAAGTCCTCGTTGAAGACGTCCCGCACGATCTTGATGAGCAGATCGGGCTCGCTGTGCAGCAGCGCGGGAGCGTTGACCGTCTCGACCTGCTTCGAGATGTCGGCCCACTGCGCGGTGAGCCGCGTGACGTCGAGCGTCAGCTGCTCCTCGGTGGCCCCTTCGGCCGCCGTGCGCACGATGACACCGGTGTTCTCGGGGAGCACCTCTTTGAGGATCTTCTTGAGCCGGGCACGCTCGGTGTCGGGCAGCTTGCGGCTGATCCCGTTCATCGAGCCGTTCGGCACGTACACGAGGTACCGGCCGGGAAGCGACACCTGGCTCGTGAGGCGCGCGCCCTTGTGACCGACAGGGTCTTTGGTGACCTGCACGAGAACGCGGTCGCCCGGCTTGAGTGCGAGCTCGATGCGGCGCGGCTGATTGCCGGTCTCCGCCGCATCCCAGTCGACCTCACCGGAGTAGAGCACCGCGTTGCGGCCGCGACCGATGTCGACGAACGCCGCCTCCATGCTGGGCAGCACGTTCTGCACGCGACCGAGGTAGACGTTGCCGATGAGCGACGCCTCCTGCGACTTCGCGACATAGTGCTCGACGAGCACCTTGTCTTCGAGAACGCCGATCTGGATACGGCCCGACTTCTCGCGCACGATCATCTGGCGGTCGACGGACTCGCGGCGTGCGAGGAACTCGGCCTCGGTGATCACCGGTCTGCGGCGGCCGGCGTCACGACCGTCACGACGACGCTGCTTCTTCGCCTCCAGACGCGTGGAGCCCTTGACCCGCTGCGGCTCGGTGATGAGCTCGGGTTCGCGGGGCGTGCGCACCTTGACGACGGTGTTCGCCGGGTCGTTCGATCCGCTGCGGCTCTCTTCGCCGGCCCGGCGGCGCGAGCGTCGGCGCACCGATCCTCCGTCATCGTCGGAGTCGTCGTCCGGCAGCGGAGGCAGCGGCTTGATGTCCGGCGCCTGGAAGAGCAGCGTCGTGGGCGGCAGGCCCGGCAGTTGACTCTCTGCCGACAGTGCCGGCTGGGTCGGCTGGGTCGACTCGGCCGCTTCAGCCGCCTCGGCAGGCTCCGCCGCGGGCTCGATGGTGCCTTCTGGGGTCTGGGTCACGGTGTCGGGCTCCTCGGCCTTCGGCTCTGCGTGTGGGGTCGCTTCGGCCGCCGGCTGCTCGACTGCAGAGGCAGGAGCGACCGGGGTCGTCGAAACGGCAGGTGTCGACGCCGAGGACACGGCCGCCTTCTTGGCACTCTTGCGCGATCCGAAGAGGCGTGACCTCTTCTTCACCCCGCCCTCTGCGCCTGCTTCCGTTCCGTTGACCGTGTTCTTGTCAGTATTTTCGTTTTCCACCATCGCTGGTGCACTCCTCGACCGGCGCGGTTCCCCGCACTCCGGGTACTCTCCGTAGCGAATGCGACGCTCGCGCCCCACCCGCAATTCTCCATGTGTGCGACCGGCTCGTGGCTCTGGTCGCACTTCTCGATGTCATTCGGCCGGCCACTCGGACCGGCCCGTACTGGGCGTTGCACGCCCTCAAGCCTTCTTTGGCGTCTTCTCGGCGTGCGGCCGTGAAGACTTCGTAACGATTATCGCATGTCCGCACGGCATCCGCCGTCTCTCCCAGTTCGACACGCGAAGTGCTATGTCATAATCCGACTGTGTCACCCACTACCAGCAGACGTCCGATCGCCCTGGCAATCTTCCTCATCGTGGCGGGCGCCATAGGCTTCCTGGCGGCTTTCCAGCTCACGATCGACAAGTTCGATCTACTGGCCGATCCGAACGCTCAGCTGTCGTGCAACTTCAGCATTCTCGTGAGCTGTTCCACGAACCTCTCGTCGTGGCAGGGATCCCTGCTCGGCTTCCCGAACCCGCTGCTCGGGCTCGTCGGCTGGACGGCGACCATCGCCGTCGGCGCCGGCATCCTCGCCTGCGCTCGGTACGCCAAATGGTTCTGGATGCTCTTCAACCTCGGCGTCGTCGCAGCGCTCGCCCTCGTGATCTTCCTGATCACGCAGTCCGTCATGGTCCTCAACGTGCTGTGCCCGTGGTGCATGGTGACCTGGCTCGTGACCATCCCGACGTTCTGGGCGGTGAGCCTCTACAACCTGAAGGAAGGGAACATTCCCGTTCCGGCATCCGCCCGCCGCTTCTTCGGCAAGCTGTACGGCTGGGTGCCGCTCATCACCATCGTCTGTTACGCGATCGTCGCGATCTGGGCCCAGGTGCGGCTCGATTGGATCCACAACGTCTTCATCTAGACCACGCGGCAAGAACAACGAAGGGTCCCGACGCGCCGTCGGAGCGTGTGCTCCAACGGCGAGTCGGGACCCTTCGTGGTGAGGCTTAGAACCAGAGGGCGAGCTCGCGCGCTGCCGACTCGGGCGAGTCGGAGCCGTGCACCAGGTTCTGCTGCACCTTGAGACCCCAGTCGCGGGCGAGGTCGCCGCGGATGGTGCCGGGCGCCGCGGTCGTCGGGTCGGTCGTGCCGGCCAGCGAGCGGAATCCCTCGATGACGCGGTTGCCCGCGACACGGATGGCGACGATCGGGCCGGACTCCATGAACTCGACGAGCGGCTCGTAGAACGGCTTGCCCACGTGCTCCTCGTAGTGCTTGGCGAGCAGCTCGCGGTCGGCCTGGAACATCTTCAGGTCGACGAGCGAGTATCCCTTCGCCTCGATGCGGCGCAGGATCTCACCGGTGAGGTTGCGGGCGACCCCGTCGGGCTTGACGAGTACGAGTGTCTCTTCGACATCGGTGGTCATGGATTCTCCGTTCCGTTGGTTGCCGCACGTGCGGCTCGGTTGTTTCGGTCGATTCGGGCGCCCGCGATCATGCAGTACGCCCAGAGGGCCGTGAAGATGACGCCGACGATGAAGAAGGCGGGCACGAGGAAGCCGGCGGCGACGACCACGAGCTGGATGAACCAGCCGAGCCAGATGCCTCCGGGGTGCCGAAGCGTTGCGGCCGCGACGATCATCAGCAGCACCACCACGCCTCCCCCGCCGAGCGCGATGGCCGGAGGAAGTGCCTTCAGCCCGAAGAGCACCAGCGCGCCGAGGAAGACGACCACCAGCTCGAAGGCGAGCACGATCGAACCCAGGCTCTCCTGCACGCCGCGCGCCCGGCGCGGCTTGCGGGGCGACGCGTCGCTCATTCCGCGTTCTTCCAGTTCTGCTCAGCCGCGATGGCCATGGCCTCACCGACGAGAGTGATCGAGCCCGTCACGACGACGGCGCGACTCTGACCGTCCTGAGCCCAGTCGCGAGCCTGCTCCAGCGCGTCTTCGAGGTCGCTGAACACGAACGTGCTCTCGGCTCCGGTGGTCGCGAGCACCAGGTCGCCCAGTGTCTCCTCGTCCATCGCGCGATCGGAGTGCGACCGCGTGACGTGGAAGCGAGCGGCGACGGGAGCGAGTTCCGCGAGGATGCCCTGGGCATCCTTGTCGCCGAGGATGCCCACCACGAACACGATCTCCTCGAACCCGAAGTACGTTCGCAGCGCCGCGGCGAGGGTCTTCGCCCCGGCCGGATTGTGGGCCGCATCGACCAGCACGGTCGGTTCGACGCCGATCAGCTGCAGTCGCCCCGGGGAGGTCGCGGTGGCGAACCCTTCTTCGAGCAGCGCGGCGTTCAGCGGCTGAGTTCCACGGCCGAGGAACGTCTCGACCGCGGCGACGGCCACGGCGGCGTTCTGCGCCTGGTGATCGCCGTAGAGCGGGAGGAACAGCTCGTCGTAGGTGGCGGCCCGGCCACGGATGGTGACGAGCTGACCGCCGACCGCCACCGAGGTCTTCGCCACGTCGAACGACTCGGGAGCAGCGGCGAACGTCGACTCGGTGAGCTCTGCCGCCGCGACCAGCTCGGCCAGGGCCTCGGCCGGCTGCGCCGCACTGACGACGTCGGCGGCGGGCTTGATGATCCCCGACTTCGTGCGCGCGATGGCGGCGACGGTGGAGCCGAGCGCCTTCGTGTGGTCCAGCGAGATGGGCGTGAAGACCGCGACCTGACCGTCCCCCACGTTCGTCGAGTCCCACTCGCCGCCCATACCGACCTCGATCACGGCGACATCGACCGGAGCGTCGGCGAACGCCGCGAACGCCAGAGCGGTGAGCGCTTCGAAGAACGTCAGCGGAGCCTGGCCCGCCTCCGCGAGCTCGGCGTCCACGATCTCGAGGTAGGGCTGCACGTCCTCCCAGTTGCGCACGAGGCTCTCATCGCTGATCGGCTCGCCGTCGATCATGATGCGCTCGTTGAAGCGCACCAGGTGCGGGCTGGTCATGAGCCCCGTGCGCAGGCCGTAGGCGCGCAGGATGCTCTCCGCGATCCGGCTCGTGCTGGTCTTGCCGTTGGTGCCCGTGATGTGGATGATCGGGTACGCCCGCTGAGGATCGCCGAGCAGCTCGACCGCGCGCCGGGTGGCGTCGAGCCGGCGCTCGGGCGCCCCCTCGCCGACGCGCGCGAGAAGCGCCTGGTAGACGGCGTCCGCAGCCTCGGTGAAGTCGTCGTCAGACATCGGCTCTCCCGTCCTGGCGGGTCACCGCCACGATGAAGCGGCCGGCGTTCGCGAACTGTCCGGCAGCGAAATCCTGGTAGAAGGCAGCGTCGTGCTCCACCACGGACGCCAGCCATTCGGAGCCGATCGCCCCGTCGACCGAGCCCACCTGAGCCGACGATGACGGAGCGAACACGCGCGCGACCGGCGCCAGCGTCTCGGCGGCGATGTCCACCTCGCTCGCCAGGTCGATCGCGGCCGCATCCCGGTCGTCGAAGAAGACGAGGTCGAGGCGGATGCGGTCGCTCACGTCGAGTCCGGCGGCCTTGCGGGTGTCCTGCACGGCGCGGATCACGTCGCGTGAGAGGCCCTCTGCCTGCAACTCGGGCGTCGTGACCGTGTCGAGCAGCACGAAGCCACCGGCAGGGAGCAGAGCCAGAGCGGTCGTCGACTCTCCGTCGGCCTGCGCCGTCTCCAGCACGAGGTCGTACTCGCCGTCGACCAGTTCGAGCCCGCCCGCGGTCACGACACCGTCGACCTCCGACCAGTCGCCCGAGCGAGCGGCCTGGATGACCTTCTGCACGTCTTTGCCCAGGCGAGGGCCGGCGACTCGGGCGTTCACGGTCAGCTTGCTCGTGATGCCGTACTCGCTCGCACTCGTGTCCTGCAGCTCGACGGCTTTGACGGACTTGACGTTGAGCTCGTCGCGGAGGATTCCCTCGAACGGGGCCAGCGCAGCGGCGTTGTGCGCGACGACGGTCAGCGACGCGAGAGGCAGGCGCACCCGCAGCCCGGCCTGCTTGCGCAGCGACAGCACGGTGGAGCTGATCGACCGGATGCTGTCCATCGCCTCGACGAGAGCGTCATCGGCCGGGAACGCCCCGGCGTCGGGCCAGTCGCTCAGGTGCACGCTGCGCCCACCGGTGAGTCCCTGCCAGATGCGCTCGGAGATCAGGGGAAGCAGCGGTGCGGAGACCCGGGTGACCGTCTCGAGAACGGTGTAGAGCGTGTCGAACGCCTCGCTGTTCGAGCCGTCGTCTCCCACGCCCTCCCAGAAGCGGTCGCGGGAGCGCCGAACGTACCAGTTGGTGAGAACGTCGGCGAAGTCGCGCAGTTTGCCCGCCGCGAGCGTGCTGTCGAGGGCTTCGAGGTCGGTCGTCACGTCTTCGACCAGATCGCGCGTCTTGGCGAGCAGGTAGCGGTCGAGCACATCCGTCGAGTCGGTGCGCCACTTCGCCTCGTATCCGCTCGCGTTGGCGTACAGGGAGAAGAAGTACCAGGTGCTCCACAGCGGCAGCAGCACCTGCCGAACGCCCTCGCGGATGCCCTCCTCGGTGACGATGAGGTTTCCGCCGCGCAGCACGGGGCTCGACATGAGGAACCAGCGCATCGCGTCGGAGCCGTCGCGGTCGAACACCTCGTTGACATCGGGGTAGTTGCGCAGCGACTTGGACATCTTCTGCCCGTCACTGCCGAGCACGATGCCGTGGCTGATCACGTTCTTGAAAGCTGGACGGTCGAAGATCGCCGTCGACAGCACGTGCATCATGTAGAACCAGCCGCGCGTCTGCCCGATGTACTCCACGATGAAGTCGGCGGGGCTGTGCGTGTCGAACCACTCCTGGTTCTCGAACGGGTAGTGCACCTGAGCGAAGGGCATCGATCCCGAGTCGAACCACACGTCGAACACGTCGGAGATGCGGCGCATCGTCGAACGGCCGGTCGGGTCGTCGGGGTTCGGGCGCGTGAGCTCGTCGATGTACGGACGGTGCAGGTCGGGCTCCCCCTCCGCGTTCAGCGGAAGCCGGCCGAAGTCGGCTTCGAGCTCGGCCAGCGACCCGTACACGTCGATGCGGGGATACTCGGGGTCGTCGCTCTTCCACACCGGGATCGGCGAACCGAAATACCGATTGCGTGAGATCGACCAGTCGCGGGCGTTGCTCAGCCACTTGCCGAACTGGCCGTCTTTCACGTTCTCCGGCACCCAGGTGATCTCCTGGTTGAGCTCGACCATGCGGTCGCGGAACTCGGTGACCCGCACGAACCAGCTCGAGACCGCCTTGTAGATGAGCGGGTTGCGGCAGCGCCAGCAGTGCGGGTACGAGTGCTCGTAGCTCGCCTGGCGGAGCAGGCGGCCGTTCTCGCGCAACAGCTTGGTCAGCGGCTTGTTCGCCTCGAACACCTGCAGCCCGGCCACATCCGTCACGACCGGGAGGAAGCGCGCGCCGTCGTCGACCGAGACGATCACCGGGATGCCCGCCGCCTCGCTGACCCTCTGGTCGTCCTCACCGTAGGCAGGAGCCTGATGGACGATGCCGGTGCCGTCCTCCGTCGTCACGTAGTCGTCGACGAGGATGCGCCAGGCGTTCTGCGTGCCGTACGTCTCGGTGTCCGCGTAGTAGTCCCAGAGCCGGTCGTAGGTCACATCCTCGAGCTCGGCCCCCCGCACGCGCCGTGTCACGGCCGCAAGCGCATCGGCCGGCGACCCATAGCCCAGGTCTTTCGCGTAGTTGCCGACGAGGTCGACCGCCAGCAGGTACTCGGCGCCGAGGTCGGCGTGCTCCGGGCTGCCGTGGCCGTCTGCCGCTCCGTTGGGGCCGGCGGGAACCACCGCGTACGTGATGTCGGGCCCGACGGCGAGGGCGAGGTTGGTGGGAAGCGTCCAGGGTGTCGTCGTCCAGGCGAGGGCCCGCACCGCGGTGAGGCCGAGCGCTTCCGCCTTCGCCCCGGTCAGCGGGAACGTCACGGTGACGGTCTGGTCCTGACGCATCTTGTAGACGTCGTCGTCCATCCGCAGCTCGTGGTTCGACAGCGGCGTCTGGTCGCGCCAGCAGTAGGGCAGCACGCGATAGCCCTCGTAGGCGAGGCCCTTGTCGTGGAGTTGCTTGAACGCCCAGAGCACCGACTCCATGAACGTCACGTCGAGGGTCTTGTAGTCGTTGTCGAAGTCGACCCAGCGAGCCTGACGAGTGACGTACTCCTGCCATTCGCGCGTGTAGTGCAGCACCGAGTCCCGCGCGGCGGCGTTGAAGGCGGCAATGCCCATCGCCTCGATCTGGCTCTTGTCGGTGATGCCGAGCTGCCGCTCCGCCTCGAGCTCAGCCGGAAGACCGTGGGTGTCCCAGCCGAAGCGCCGCTCCACCTTCTTGCCGCGCATCGTCTGGAATCGGGGGAAGACGTCTTTCGCGTATCCCGTCAGCAGGTGGCCGTAGTGCGGCAGACCGTTCGCGAACGGCGGGCCGTCGTAGAAGACCCACTCCGGAGCATCGGCGCGGTTGTCGATGGAGGCACGGAAGGTGCCGTCGTTCTTCCAGTAGTCGAGAACCTCTGTCTCGATCTCCGGGAAGACAGGGCTCGGCGTCACGCCCGCGCGGGCGGCATCGGTCGGATCTTCCTGGGACTTGGGGTACGGCATCTCACTCCTGGCAGGTCGTTCTTCTGCACGAGGACGCCAGGCGCTCGAAGCGCTTGTCGCGGTACCACCCCGCTTGCCGCATCCACCCTCTCGTGGATGCGACCGCTCTTTCATGGGCTGTGACGGGCCCGTCCCGTTCGGTTCTACTTGGCCGGCGCGAGCGCCTGCCGTTCTTCCGAAGACTCTCCGGTGATGGCCGGGTCGCAGTCTGTGCTCACGATTCTACCCGGTCGCGGCGGGTTCATCGAAGACCGCTTGATAGCCGGCGCAGACCGGCGCGATTGCCGCCTCGACGAGCGGGCGCAGTTCGCCTCTGCCCACCCCTGATCTTGCCCACACTGCGGCGGCAGCGACGGCAGCGCCGATCACTGAGGTCGCGACGCTGCGCGGAAGAAGATCGCCGGGATCGGCGCCGGTGCGGCGGGCGACCTCCTCGCTGAGCAGCCGCACCAGGGAGAGGAAGCGCGGCAGGGCCGACGACTCGAGTTCGGCGTTCGTACCCATCAGGTCGTACTGCGTCACGGCCAGCGGGAGACGGGCCGGCCCGAACTGCTCGGCCAGCGCGAGCACCGCATCCTGCACCGCCTGCGTCACCGGGACGCCGTCGGGCACGCCGTCGAGCAGCTCGCCGAACCGCGCGAGAGACTCGTCGACCTCCTGCCAGAGCAGGTCGGCCTTCGAGCCGAAGTAGTTGAAGAAGGTCGCGCGGCTCACCCCCGCTCGCTGCGCGATCTCCTCGATCGTGGTGCCCGCATAGGTCTGTTCGAGGAAGAGCTCGGCGGCCGCCTCGGCCAGCGTCTGCCTGGACGACAGGCGCGGCCGACCCGATCCGGAATGCGACGGCTGTCTCACGCGTTGTCCTCCATGCCTATTATTGGACTCGATCCAATTATCATCCACAGCCGCCGCATCGAAGGACAATGACCGTCGTGAGTTCACCTGACACCATCACGTACAGCAGCACCGACCGCCCGGGCATCACCCCGGGCACCGCCCGACGCGTCACCATCGCATCCTTCGTGGGCACGTCGCTCGAGTCGTACGACTTCTACCTGTTCGCCTACTTCAGTGCGTTCTTCGTCGGCCCGCTCTTCTTCGCACCCCTCGGCGTCTTCGGCGGTGTGCTCGCCGGGTTCCTCACGATCGCCGCCGGGTTCGTCATCCGGCCGATCGGCGCCGTGATCTTCGGCAACCTGGGCGACCGCATCGGGCGCCGCCCGACGCTCCTGATCACCATCCTGATGATGGGCGTCGGAACAGGGCTCGTCGGCGTTCTGCCGACGTACGCACAGGCCGGCTGGTTCGGTGCGATCGCGCTGGTCGTGCTCCGCCTCGTTCAGGGGCTCTCGCTCGGCGGCGAATGGGGCGGCTCGATCCTGCTCGCGACCGAGTACGCGAACCCGAAGCGCCGGGGGTTCTACGCGGCACTCCCCCAGCTCGGGTCTCCGGTCGGCTCCATCCTGAGCGCCGTCGTCTTCATCGCGATCACCGCCATCATGCCGGCGGATCAGATCGCCGCCTGGGGTTGGCGCATCCCGTTCCTCACGGCTATTCCCCTGCTGCTCGTCTCGCTGTACCTGCGCTGGTCGATCGACGAGACCCCGGTGTTCAAGCAGTTGCTCGCCACCGGAAAGCGCGACCGCTTCCCTGTGCTCGACGTCTTCCGCAAGGCTCCGGCCGGCTTCTTCATCGGGATCGGTGCCGCCATCCTCGGCATCGGGTCGTACTCGCTGATGAACACCTACATGGTCGACTACGGCACCGCCGTGCTGAAGTTCAGCTTCACCGACCTGCTGATCGCCACCACCATCGGCGGGCTGCTGCAGCTCGTGACGATCCCGTTGTTCGGTGTCTGGGCGACCAGGATCGGCTCGGCAAGAGTCGTCATGATCGGCGCCATCGGCACCCTGGTCATCGCCTTCCCCATGTACTACCTCCTGCAGTTCGCCACCTTCCCGATCCTCGTCGGCAGCATGATCGTCGGCGGAATCCTGCCGACGCTCGCCTGGGCAGGACTCGGCGGCCTCATGTCAGACCTCTTCCCGAGCACGGTGCGCTACAGCGGACTCTCCGTCGCCTACAGCCTGGCCGCGCTGCTCACCGCGTTCGTGCCGGCGCTGACGTATCTGCTCGGCGGGGTTACGGGCAACGCCTGGTGGCACCCGGGCATCGTGCTCGGCCTGATGAGCGTGATCACGCTCGTCTCGGCGCTCCTCGCTGCGCGCCGCCGGCCCATCATCGACGAGCTCGAACCGGAGGCGGAACCGGAGCCCGTCGGCGTCGCCTGACCCGGGCGGGGTCGCGCTCCGGTAGCCTGGATACCGACATCCAGGCACCTCTCCATCGACACGGTGCCGCCCATACGATTCGGAGACCCATGAGCGCCGCCCAACCCCTGCCCGACAAGCCTGCACTCGAAGGCCTCGAATCCAAGTGGGGAGACCGCTGGCAGAGCGACGGGACCTTCCTGTTCGACCGGGCGGCCGCACTGGCGGCCGAGCGGCCCTGCATCTTCTCGATCGACACCCCGCCGCCCACCGCGAGCGGTTCGCTGCACATCGGCCACGTGTTCAGCTACACGCACACCGACGTGATCGCCCGCTACCACCGGATGCGCGGCCAGCACGTCTTCTACCCCATGGGCTGGGACGACAACGGCCTGCCCACCGAGCGCCGCGTGCAGAACTACTACGGGGTGCGCTGCGACCCGACCCTCCCCTACGACGCCGGCTTCGTGCCGCCGTTCGAGGGAGGGGACAACAAGAGCACCAAGGCGGCCGACCAGAAGCCGATCTCGCGCCGCAACTTCATCGAGCTGTGCGAGCGGCTGACCGTCGAAGACGAGAAGCAGTTCGAGGCCCTCTGGCGATCGCTCGGCCTCTCGGTCGACTGGAGCCAGACGTACCGCACGATCGGCACCGAGTCCCTGCACACCTCGCAGCTCGCGTTCCTGCGCAACATCGAACGCGGCGAGGCCTACCAGGCGATGGCCCCAACACTGTGGGATGTGACCTTCCGCACCGCTGTCGCCCAGGCCGAGCTCGAAGACCGGGAGCAGCCCGGGCAGTACCATCGCGTCGCGTTCCACGGCGAGGACGGCCCGGTCTACATCGAGACGACGCGCCCCGAGCTTCTGCCGGCGTGCGTGGCCCTGGTCGCGCATCCGGATGACGAGCGCTACCAGCCGCTCTTCGGCAAGACAGTCACCACACCGGTGTTCGGCGTCGAGGTGCCCGTGCTCGCCCACCACCTCGCCCAGCCCGACAAGGGTTCCGGCATCGCCATGATCTGCACCTTCGGCGACATCACCGACGTCACCTGGTGGCGTGAGCTCGATCTCCCGAACCGGGCGATCATCGGTTTCGACGGACGCATCGTGAGCGACGCGCCGCTGGCGATCACGTCGGAGGACGGCAAGGCGGCGTTCGCCGAACTCGCCGGCAAGACGGTGTTCTCGGCGAAGCAGGTCGTCGTGGAGAAACTGAAGGAGGCCGGCGACCTCGTCGGCGACCCGAAGCCCATCCAGCACCCGGTGAAGTTCTTCGAGAAGGGCGACAAGCCGCTCGAGATCGTCTCGACCAGGCAATGGTACGTCAAGAACGGCGCCCGCGACGAGGCGCTCCGCTCCCGCCTGCTCGAGCTCGGCAAGCAGCTGGAGTGGCACCCCGAGTTCATGCGTGTCCGTTACGAGAACTGGGTCGGCGGCCTCAGCGGGGACTGGCTCATCTCGCGTCAGCGCTTCTTCGGCGTTCCGATCCCGATCTGGTACCCGCTCGACGGCGACGGAAACCCGCGATTCGACGAGCCGATCCTGCCGAGCGTCGAGAGCCTGCCCGTCGACCCGTCGTCGGACGCGGCCCCCGGGTACGACGAGTCGCAGCGCAACCAGCCGAACGGCTTCGTCGGCGAACTCGATGTCATGGACACCTGGATGACCTCGTCGCTCACTCCGCAGCTGGCCGGTGGCTGGCAGCGTGACGAGGACCTGTTCGCGGCGGTGTTCCCGTACGACCTGCGTCCTCAGGGTCAGGACATCATCCGCACCTGGCTGTTCTCCACCATGCTCCGCTCGCAGCTCGAGCACGGTGTCGCCCCGTGGGCGCACACGGCGCTCTCCGGATTCATCGTCGACCCCGACCGCAAGAAGATGTCGAAGTCGAAGGGCAACGTCGTCACTCCCGCCGACATCCTGGAGAAGCACGGGTCGGATGCGGTGCGCTACTGGGCCGCCTCGTCCCGCCTCGGCACCGACTCGGCCTTCGACCCCCAGAACCCGACGCAGATCAAGATCGGGCGCCGGCTGGCGATCAAGATCTTGAACGCCGCCAAGTTCATCCTGAGCTTCGAGGCGCCCGCCACCGATGATCTCTCGCAGGTGACGAGCCCGCTCGACCAGAGCATGCTGCAGAACCTCGCGGCCGTCGTCACGGAGGCCACTTCGGCGCTCGACGGCTACGACCACGCCCGGGCGCTCGAAGTGAGCGAGACGTTCTTCTGGACGTTCTGCGACGACTATCTCGAGCTCGTCAAGGAGCGCGCGTACGGTGAGCGCACCCCGGAGCAGACGTCCGCGGTCGTCGCACTGCGGGTGGCGCTCTCGGCCATGCTCCGTCTGTTCGCGCCCGTGGTCCCGTTCGCCACCGAGGAGTCCTGGTCGTGGTTCAACGAAGGCTCCGTGCACGTCGCGCCGTGGCCGACGGCGGACGCACTGACCGGCGACTGGGCCGACAACGCTGCGGTTCTCGCGATCGTGGGCAAGGCGCTCACGAGCATCCGTGGCGCCAAGACCGCCGCAAAGGCCTCGCAGAAGGCCCTGGTCGACTACGCGGTCATCGCCGGTCCGGACTCCGCTGTGGGCGCCATCCGGCTCGCCGCAGACGACCTGCGTTCCGTGGGCAAGATCGGCGACCTGCGGTTCGAATCCGCCGACGAGCTCGCAGTGACGGATATCCTGCTTGCCCAGACCCCGACCGAGGAGGAACGATGACCGCGACGGTCCGACGGGTGCAAGACAACGAGTTCTTCACCTGGCTCGATCTCTATGCGGGCTACGGCGACTTCTACGAGAAGCCCCTCACCGACGAGAAGGCCCTGCTCGTCTGGAGCTGGATCACCGACCAGAGCCACGAGCTCGAGGCCTACTTCGCCGTCAACGAAGCGGGCGAGCCCATCGGCCTCGCGCACGTGCGCGAGTTCAGCCGCCCGCTCGACGGCAGCCGGGGCCTCTACCTCGACGATCTCTTCGTCGCGCCCGACGCGCGCGGAGGGGGTGCCGGTAAAGCGATCCTCGAGGCCCTCAGAGGGCGTGCGCGCGACGAGGGTCTGTCGGTCGTGCGCTGGATCACGGCGAAAGACAACGAGGCCGCCAGGCACGTCTACGACCAGGTCGCCGAGAAGACCAAGTGGGTCACTTACGATCTCGTTCCGTAGAATCGCGAGCGCATCCGGATACGAGCGGCGGCATCGACCACCGAGGATGTGCGCGGTATGGTCATGTCAGCACCACCCCTCAGCCCGGCGGGGAATGGCGAACGGAGGCACCAATGTCGATTGAGATTCGACCGGTCGCGGATGGCGATTTCTTCGCCTGGCTCGATCTCTACGAGCAGTACGCGGCGTTCTACGACACCCAGCTCACCGACCAGAAGGCTCTGCTCCTCTGGTCGTGGCTGACGGCGGACGACCATGAAGAAGACGGACTCGTCGCCGTGGACGGCGACCGCATCGTCGGCCTGGTGCACCTGAGAGAGTTCGCGCGGCCCCTGGAGGCCGACCGCGGGCTCTTCATCGACGACCTGTTCGTCGCCGAGAGCGAACGCGGCAAAGGCGTCGGCCGAGCCTTGATCGATGCGGCGCGCAACCGCGCGCAGGAGCGGGGCCTCGGCGTCGTGCAGTGGATCACCGCACACGACAACCAAGAAGCGCAGAGCGTCTACGACGCTGTCGGAGAGCGCACCTCCTGGGTCACCTACGAGATCGATCTGGTGAAGGGCGACGCCTGATGCAGCTCGGCACCCGCTGGGCCGTCGGCGGCGAAACACCGTCCACGCTGCCCGAAGTGGTCGGCTACGCGGTGCAGACCGTCGAGGAGGAGCTTGTGGCCA
This sequence comes from Leifsonia sp. NPDC058292, assembly GCF_042880955.1. Classification (NCBI taxonomy): domain Bacteria; kingdom Bacillati; phylum Actinomycetota; class Actinomycetes; order Micrococcales; family Microbacteriaceae; genus Leifsonia; species Leifsonia sp. NPDC058292. Next base: position 36,257 of record NZ_JBHVYL010000026.1, on the reverse strand, counting down.
CGGATGTGGACACGACCGGCTGGCGCTGGACGCTCACCTGGCTCGAGGGCAAGCCGGTGGTCGAGCTGGATGACGGCACGATCATCCGGTACAACCCGACCGAGGACTCGGCGACCATCACGCAGCCGTCCGCGGGCGAGCCCGACGAGTTCGACCTCGGCGAGTAACCCGTCTCCCGGCCGGTGCATCCGGACTACCCACGCTCAGCGCGGGAGCTGCGGGAGGCGCCGCGCGGCGGCATCCCGGCTGGTCTCGACGAGCCGGAGCTGCTCCGCGTAGCTCGGTGCTTCGACGAGACGCTCGTGCCTGGTGCCCCATTCGGTGAGGGCGTTGCCGAGGCGCACGGCGATCTTGTCGAGCCGGGTGGTGCGGTGAGAGAGGGGGATCGCGGTCATGATCCGGTTCCTTCCGGGAGAGTTTCGGCGGCAGGTTCAGCAGAACCGGCCGAGAGCACGAGCCTGGTGGCGATCAGAGTGAGGAGCACCACGAAGGCGCCGCCGATGACGAACGGCAGCCTGAGGTCGATGCGGGCGACGAACCCGCCGAGCACGGTGGCGATGGGCGTCAGCCCCCAGCCGATGGTGCGGACGATGCCCATCGCACGGCCGAGCATGTCCGGCGGCGCGATCGCCTGGCGCAACGCTCCCCAGGGAACGTTCCAGACGGCGACGCCGAAGGCGCCGAACGCGTAGGCGGCGATCGCGAACACCACGTTCCCGCTCAAGCCGACGGCCAGGATCCCGACGCCACTGACGAGCAGCGACCAGAACATGACCTTTCCGCGCCCGAACCGTTCGACCAGCCGGCTGGAGATCAGCGCGCCGACGAGCGCGCCGAGCCCGACGCCCGCGGTGACGACGCCGATCAGCGCCGTCGGCACGGAGAACGTCTGCAGCAGAAGCAGCACGACGCTGCCCTGGGCGAACGCGAGAGCCGAGGCGGTGAGCGAGGTCAAGACGATCATCGCCCGCAGAAACCGGTGGCCGGCCAGAAACGCGACGACCTGCCCGAAGCGCGGACGCTCCCCCGCGTCGGCGCCCTCTGCCGCGGCCCGGTGAGCCGTCGCCGCCGCGACCGGGATCGTCAGGGCGAGGAGGCCGGCGATCAGGAATCCGGCCCCGGTGAGCCACACCGGGAGAACGATCGCCGCGGCGAAGAGAAAGCCCGCCACGGGCGTCGCGATGAAGTTCTGCACGACGATCTCGGCGGACTGCATACGGCCATTCGCCCGGTCGAGCTGGTCGCGGGTCACGAGACTCGGCACGACCGTCGTCGTGGCGTTGTCGAACACCGTCTCGCCGAGGCCGAACAGCAGAACGCAGGCATAGAGCCACCAGATGGTGAGCGAGCCGCTGGTGATGAGCACGGCCAGCAGCGCGGCGACGAGGAACCGCAGGCTGTTGGCCACCGCCATCGCGATCCGTCTGTCCACCCGGTCGAGGAGCATGCCCGCGGGGATGCCGAACAGCAGCCACGGCAGGAATGTGACGGCCGTGATGCCCGCGATGAGGGCGGGGTCCCGGGTGAGGGTGGTGGCGATCAGGGGAACCGCGGTTCGTCCGATGCCGTCAGCGAGGTTGCTGGTGACTGCGGCCGTCCACAGGCGATTGAAGCCACCGCTCAACGGCGTGCGCGCCAGGCGGGGCGCTGTGGTGGTCATGACGCACCCTCGATGAGTGGGAAGGCGTTGAACTGAACCTGCACACGGCGTCTGAGCTCGGCGGCAGCGCTGTCGGAGAGATCGGACAGGTCGTCGTCGTCGTTCGCGAGAAACTCTCCGGCCTCGCGCCATTTGGCCTTCAGGCGGTCGGCCATCGCGTAGTACTCGCGGCCGAATTCGGCCAGCTGGTCGATCGTCAACCGCATGTGCGCGGTGGACAGTGTCGCCGCCTGCGCCCACTCCGGACCGAGCGTGTCGAGGCCGTAGCGCAGGAAGGAGGTGAGCCTGCGCTCGTTGTTCTGCTGCCACTCGCGGGAGATGAGCTCGGTCGCCTCACGACCGGCCGGCGTGTCGAGGGTCTCCGGCGAGCCGATCGTCACGCCGCCGGGAGCCATCTTCCACCAGCGCTCGCGCGCTGAGCCCTTGCCTTCGACCTCCACGATGATCCCGTGCTTCGCCAGCTGACGCAGGTGGTAGCTCGTGGCCCCGCTCGACTCCCCCAGCCGCTCCGCGAGCCCGCTCGCCGTCATGGCGCCGAAGTCCGACAGCTCGTTCATGATGTGCACGCGCAGGGGATGTGCCAGCGCACGCAGCGCTTCGAGACTCAGTGCGTCGTCGTAGGGGTGCGAAATCGGTGCGGGCTTGCCGGTGCCTTCTGGGGTGGACATACCTCGATGGTAGCCATGCAAAGATTTCTTTGCAAGCTTATCTTTGCAATTAGTTCTTTGCACTCATGTCGTGACGTGCGCGACGATCTCCCCGTGCGGCATCGCGTACCAGCCGTCCGGTGAGGCCGCCCAGGCGAGCCACGCCGCAGAGATCTCAGCGAGCGAGGACTCGTCCGCGATCCCTGCTTCCAGCGCGTGGCGACCGAAGTCTGATTCCGTCGCTCGCACGCTCCACGACTCGCCCCACCAGGCCCGCTCCTCATCCGAGGCGAAGCACCACACGGAGGCCGAGCTGTCGACCGACGAGAAGCCGGCCTCCAGAGCCCAGGCCTTGAGCCGGCGCCCGGCGAACGGTTCTCCGCCGTTGTTGCGCTGCACAGCCTGGTTGACCCGCATCCACTCGTCCAGCCCTGGCAGCGGCGGAGCCCACACCGTGCCGCCCCAGTCGACATCGCGCGCGGCGACGATTCCCCCCGGCTTGGTGACACGACGAAACTCCCTGAGCACGGCGACAGGGTCGCTCAGATGCTGGAGCACCTGATGGGCGTGCACCACGTCGAACGTGTCGTCCGGCGCGTCGAGACGGTAGGCGTCGCCCGTCTCGAAGCGCACGTTGCCGACGCCCCGCTCGGTGGCGAGTTCCGTCGCGACGGCGACGATCTCCGGTGAGGCGTCGATGCCGACGACCTCAGCGGGAAACACCCGCTCAGCAATGTCGAGGGTGATCGTTCCTGGGCCGCTTCCCACATCCAGCACGGCCGCTCCGGGCCTCAGGTAGGGGATGAGATATGCCGCCGAGTTCTCCACTGTCCGCCAGGTGTGCGAGCGCAGAACGCTCTCGTGGTGACCGTGCGTGTAGCGTTCGTGGACATCCATGCGACCATCGTAAGTGCGCCGTTTCCCGTGTTACGGCGGCCGGTCGTCCTAGGCTGGGGCAATGGCAGATTCCTCCAATCCCTTCTTGCAGCCGAGCGCCCTCCCCTACCAGTTGCCGCCGTTCGCCGACATCCGTGACGAGCATTACCGCCCCGCCTTCGACCGCGGCTTCGAGGAGCAGCTCGCCGAGGTTCAGGCGATCACCGACCAGGCCGACGACCCCACCTTCGAGAACACCATGGTGCCTCTCGAGCGTTCAGGGCAGACCCTGATGCGGGTCGCCGAGGTCTTCTTCAACAAGAGCTCGTCCGACAGCAGCGACTTCACGAACGCGCTGGAGGAGGAGATCGCTCCCCTGCTCTCGGCGCACGAAGACGCCATCCGTCTCGACCCGCGCCTCTACGCCCGCATCGCCGCTCTGCACGCCGAGCTCGACACGCTCAGCCTCGATGCCGAGTCCCGCTACCTGGTGGAGCGCTACTACGACGAGTTCACCCTCGCCGGCGCCGCCCTCAGCGACGCCGACAAAGAGAAGCTGAAGGAGTACAACAAGCGCCTGTCGACGCTCACCACCAAGTTCGAGAAGAACCTCCTCGCCGACACCAACGAACTCGCGGTGGTCTTCGACGACGCGACCGCGCTCGCCGGGCTCGACGACGGCGCCGTGTCGGCGGCGGCGGAGGCCGCCAAAGAGCGCGGGCTCGACGGGAAGTACGTCGTCACCCTCGTGCTTCCGACGGGGCACCCGTATCTCGCGGCGCTCACCGACCGCGGTGTGCGCGAACGGATCATGAAGGCATCCCGGGCCCGCGGCATCCACGGTGGAGAGAACGACAACCGCCAGTTGGTGCTCGACATCACGCGGCTGCGGGCGGAGCGGGCGAGACTGCTCGGGTTCGACAGCCACGCCGCCTACGTCACCGCCGGCCAGACCGCCAAGACACCGCAGGCGGTGGCCGACATGCTCGGACGCCTCGCGCCGCCCGCCGCACGCAACGCCCGCGCCGAGCAGGCCGATCTGCAGGCCCAGATCGGCGACTCCTTCGAGCTCGCCAGCTGGGACTGGTCGTTCTACACCGAGAAGGTGCGTCAGGCGAAGTACGACGTCGACGTCGCGGCCATGCGACCGTACTTCGAGGCCGAGCGCGTGCTGCGCGACGGGGTCTTCTATGCCGCGAACCGGCTCTACGGCATCTCGTTCACCGAGCGACCCGATCTCGTCGCGTACCATCCCGACGCCCGCGTCTTCGAGGTGCGCAACGACGACGGCTCGCCGCTCGGCCTGTACGTGCTCGATCTGTACACCCGCGACTCGAAGCGCGGCGGCGCATGGATGAATCCGCTCATCTCGCAGTCGAAGCTGCTCGACACTCCGACGGTCGTCGTCAACAACCTGAACGTGCCGAAGCCCGCTGCCGGCGAGCCGACGTTGCTCAGCTACGACGAGACGAACACGCTGTTCCACGAGTTCGGCCACGCGCTGCACGGGCTGTTCGCCCGCGTCACATATCCGAAGTTCGCCGGCACCAACGTGTACCGCGACTTCGTCGAGTTCCCCAGTCAGGTCAACGAGATGTGGATGCTGTGGCCGGAGATCCTCGAGAACTACGCCGTCCACTACCAGACGGGTGAGCGGATGCCCCAGGAGCTCGTCGACAAGCTGCACGCTTCCGAAGCGTTCAACGAGGGTTTCCTCACCAGCGAATACCTCGCCGCCGCGCTGCTCGACCAGGCCTGGCACGCGATCACGGCCGACGACACGGTGACAGATGTCGCCGAGTTCGAGGCGCGCGCGCTGACGGCCGTCGGGCTCAACAATCCGGCCGTGCCCACACGGTATGCGAGCACATACTTCGCTCACACCTTCTCGGGCGGCTACGACGCCGGGTACTACTCCTACATCTGGAGCGAGGTGCTCGACGCCGACACGGTCGAATGGTTCAAAGAGAACGGCGGACTGCTGCGGAGCAACGGCGACCGCTTCCGCGACCGGCTCCTCGGCGTGGGCGGATCGAAGGATCCCCTGGAGGCGTACCGCGACTTCCGCGGCCGCGCGGCCGTGATCGAGCCGCTGCTGAAACGCCGCGGGCTCGACGGCTGAACCCGCAGCTGGGCCCCTCCCCGCGTCCCGCTCCAGTCTGAGCGAAACGCGGGGAGGGGTTCTTCATGACTGGCTGCCTCGTCGAGCATCGCGGTTCTTCCGCTGCTGTGCCTGGTCATCCTGCCGACCTGGCTGGAGCAGAAGCCCCTGCTTAGGCCGACTTCTCCTCGCGGCGCGGACGGTGAGGAACAATCGTGGGCGCGGCGTTCTCGAGAACCGCCTCGCGGGTCACGACGACGCGGGCGACCTCGCTGCTCGACGGCACCTCGAACATGATCGGCCCGAGCACCTCTTCCATGATCGCGCGGAGCCCTCGGGCACCGGTCTTGCGCAGCACGGCAAGGTCGGCGATGGCCTCCAGAGCGGGCTGCTCGAAGTCGAGCTCCACTCCGTCGAGCTCGAACATGCGCTGGTACTGACGCACCAGTGCGTTCTTCGGCACGGTGAGGATCTGCATCAGCGCTTCCTGGTCGAGCTGCGTGACCGTCGTGACGACGGGCAGACGACCGATGAACTCGGGGATGAGCCCGAACTTGTGCAGGTCTTCCGGCAGCACCTCGCTGAACAGGTTGACGTCGTCGCCCTTGCTGTGCAGAGGAGCGCCGAAGCCGATGCCCTTCTTACCCGCGCGCTGGGAGATGATGTCGTCGAGCCCTGCGAACGCGCCCGCAACGATGAACAGCACGTTGGTGGTGTCGATCTGGATGAACTCCTGGTGCGGGTGCTTGCGACCGCCCTGCGGCGGAACCGACGCGACCGTGCCCTCGAGTATTTTCAGCAGCGCCTGCTGCACACCCTCGCCGGAGACGTCTCGCGTGATGGAGGGGTTCTCGGCCTTGCGGGCGATCTTGTCGACCTCGTCGATGTAGATGATGCCCGTCTCGGCGCGCTTCACGTCGTAGTCGGCGGCCTGGATGAGCTTGAGAAGGATGTTCTCCACGTCTTCGCCCACGTAGCCGGCCTCGGTGAGCGCCGTGGCGTCTGCGACCGCGAACGGGACGTTGAGACGCTTCGCCAGTGTCTGCGCAAGGTAGGTCTTGCCGCAGCCCGTCGGACCGATCAGCAGGATGTTGCTCTTCGCGATCTCGACGTCGTCGATGACATCGGCGGCCGTGATCGTCGCGCGGGCGCGGACGCGCTTGTAGTGGTTGTAGACGGCGACGGCGAGGGCGCGCTTGGCAGCCTCCTGGCCGATGACGTACTCCTCCAGGAAGCCGAAGATCTCCTTCGGCTTCGGGAGGTCGAACTCACTGGTCGTCTCCTCGCCGGCTTCGGCGAGTCTTTCCTCGATGATCTCGTTGCACAGCTCGACGCATTCGTCGCAGATGTACACACCGGGACCGGCGATGAGTTGCTGAACCTGCTTCTGGCTTTTGCCACAGAAGGAACACTTGAGCAGATCGGCGCTTTCCCCGATGCGAGCCATCCGTCACCCTCCTCCTCGGGTATCTTCTGACGAGCCTAACCTGTGCGGACGACAAAGGTGCGCACCCGGGCCTCAAATGGTCATCGGCGCGTTCGCCGACAGCGATCCGCCGTTCAGAGCAGGTGCCGCAGGTAGCGCTGCGGCGACTCGAGGTACGACCGCCAGTGCTGCACGAGCTCCAGTTCGTTCCAGGTGGTCTCCCGGACGCCCCACTCCCCCACCTCGAGCAGTCTCGCCCCCGGCAGCGAAGCCAGGATGGGCGAGTGCGTCGCGCACAGCACCTGCGTGCCGCGCTGAACCATCTCATCGAGGTTGGCCAGCCATTTCAGTGTCGAGCCGAACGAGAGGGCAGCTTCCGGCTCATCCAGCACCACGAGCCCGGCCGTGTACCGCGGATGGTTCAGCTTGCTCTCCAGCAGCTCGTTGAACGACTCGCCGTGGCTGAGCGCGTGCAACTCCGCATCAGGGCCGCCCAGACCCTCCAGATAGCTGTAGTAGCCGTGCATCGTCTCTGCTCGAAGGAAGAACCCCCACTTCGGCGCACCGGGGCTCCGCTCCACCTGGAGCCAGCCGCCGAGCGGCGACTCCGACGGCCGGGTCACATGGGAACCCTGGTTGCTCCCGCCTTCCGGCGGCAGCCCGTAGGCGGTGGCGATGCCCTCGACCAGTGTCGACTTGCCGCTGCCGTTCTCGCCGACCAGAAAGGTGACGCCGCGAGCGAGGTCGAGCCCACTCCGCAGCACCTGCGCGACGGCGGGGATGGAACCCGGCCAGGAGTCCGCATCCCAGGCCGCGTCGCGAAAGGCCCGCACACGACGAACGGGGCGATCGTCGTGAAGACGATCGCCCCGTTCGGTCATGCGCGAGACTCTACTTGACGAGCGCAGGCAGGTTCTTGCGGCTGGTGAGCACCTGGTCGATCAGGCCGTACTCCAGCGCCTCATCGGCCGACAGGATCTTGTCACGGTCGATGTCTTTGTTCACCTGCTCCTGCGCACGGTTCGAGTGACGCGCGAGCGTCTCCTCGAGCCAGGTGCGCATGCGCATGATCTCGTTCGCCTGGATCTCGATGTCGGACGCCTGCCCCTGACCGGCCTCGCCGACGGCGGGCTGGTGGATGAGGATGCGGGCGTTCGGCAGCGCGAGACGCTTGCCGGGCGACCCTGCGGCGGTGAGCACGGCGGCGGCCGACGCGGCCTGACCGAGCACGACCGTCTGGATCTGCGGGCGGATGTACTGCATCGTGTCGTAGATCGCCGTCATCGCGGTGAACGAGCCACCGGGCGAGTTGATGTACATCACGATGTCGCGGTCGGGGTCCTGGCTCTCGAGCACGAGCAGCTGGGCCATGATGTCGTCGGCCGACGCGTCGTCGACCTGCACACCGAGGAAGATGATGCGGTCTTCGAACAGCTTCGCGTACGGGTCTTGACGCTTGTAGCCGTAGGCCGTGCGCTCTTCGAAGCTCGGCAGGATGTAGCGCGAGCCCGGGGCCTGGACCCCGTTGAACGCCTGACCACCGAAGTTGGGGATGTTCATGTGTGGATTCCTATTCCTTCCGAGGCCTACTTGGCGTCCGACTCGATGTCGGTTCCGCCGCCGCCGACGACCTCGGTCGCGGTCTCGCGGATGTGGTCGACGAAGCCGTACTCCAGGGCCTCCTGCGCGGTGAACCAGCGGTCGCGGTCACCGTCGGCGTTGATCTGCTCGACGCTCTTGCCCGTCTGGGCCGCCGTGATCTCGGCGAGGCGCTTCTTCATGTCGAGGATGAGCTGCGCCTGGGTCTGGATGTCGCTCGCGGTTCCGCCGAACCCGCCGTGCGGCTGGTGCAGCAGCACTCGTGCGTTCGGGGTGATGTACCGCTTGCCCTTCGTTCCTGCGGTGAGAAGCAGCTGACCCATCGAGGCCGCCATTCCGATTCCCACGGTGACGATGTCGTTCGGCACGAACTGCATGGTGTCGTAGATGGCCATGCCCGCCGTGATCGAGCCGCCGGGAGAGTTGATGTAGAGGTAGATGTCGCGCTTGGCATCCTCGGCGGCGAGGAGAAGCAGCTTCGCGGCGATCTCGTTCGCGTTCTCATCCCGCACCTCGGAGCCGAGCCAGATGATGCGGTCCTTCAGCAGTCGGTCAAAAACACTCGGTTGCATGCCCATATCGGCCATGTGTCGCTCCATTTCCTTGTCGCTTCGTGAACGAATCTATCTGAGCCAACGCGCCGAATCCGGCCTGTTCGCCCTGGGCAGATCAGCGCGTCGTCAGGTCGTCCGCATACGAGGCCACGGCTCGCCCGTACTGAGGGAGACCGGATGCGGCGACGCGCAGCGCCGCATGCAGTGCTCCGGTGGAGTCACCCGTGTCGTGCAGGGCCAGCGCGAGGAACGCCTGTGCCGCGCCGGAGAGCGGGTGTTCTGGATGCGCGGCGAGCTCCTCCCGCAGCAGCGCGACGCTCTCGCCCGCCCGGCCGAGGTTGCGGAGAGTGCTCGCGAGCTGGATGACCGCCTGGGCGCGCTGAGGCTCCGGCAGTCCCGTTTCGAGCGCCCGGCGGTACAGCGGCTCCGCCTCGGTCTCACGGCCGGCGAAGTCGCGCGCACCGGCCGCTTCGAACAGTGCGACCGCGTCGGTGGGGGCGCGTTCGGCGACCAGGGCGTCGATCGCGGTGACCACGGCATCCGGCTCGCACTCCCCCGCATCCGCCCACACGGCATCCACCCTGTGCTGCCAGTCGCTCACACTCGTCACCTCTCGGGTAGGCGAAAGGCCGGGGCCCTGCGGCACCCGGCCTTTCGACACGACCTTTACTACTTCTTCTTGGCTGCGGCCTTCTTCTTGGGCTTCGCGGCCTCTTCGGCGACGGGCTCCTCGGCTGCCGCGGCCTCGTCCGCCTCGGCGGTCTCGACGACCTCTTCGAAGACGTTCTCGCCGTCTTCCTCGTCGTCGGGCAGCGCGGTGAACTCGGAGAGGTCGACCTTCGCGCCGTTCGAGTCGGTGACCTCGGCCTTGCCGAGAACGATCGCGAGCGCCTTGTTGCGGGCGACCTCGCCGACCATCGACGGGATCTGGCCGTTCTCGCTGAGGATCTTCACGAACTCGTTCGGGTCCATGCCGTACTGGGCGGCGCCCTGGATGAGGTACTGGGTGAGCTCATCCTGGCTGACCTTGACGTTCTCGGCCTGTGCGATCTCGTCGAGGAGGATCTGCGTACGGAACGTCTTCTCGCTCGACTCGGCGACCTCGGCACGGTGCACGTCGTCTTCGAGACGGTTCTCCTGCTCGAGGTGGCGGTGCACCTCGTCTTCGACGAGCTGCTCGGGAACGGGGATCTCGACGAGCTCGAGCAGCTTCTCGACCAGCTGGTCGCGGGCGCTCGTGCCCTGCTCGAACGTCTTCGAGCGGCCGGCCTGCGTGCGCAGGCTGTCTTTCAGCTCGGCGATGGTGTCGAACTCGCTGGCGATCTGCGCGAAGTCGTCGTCGGCATCCGGGAGCTCGCGCTCCTTGACGGCGGTCAGCGTCACCGTGATCTGAGCGGCCTCACCCTCGTGGTCGCCGCCCATGAGCGGGGCCTCGAACGTGGTGGTCTCGCCGGCGGTGAGCGTGTCGAGCGCCTCGTCGATGCCCTCGATGAGCTCACCCGAGCCGATCTCGTAGGAGATGCTGTTGGCGGTGTCGACCTCTTCGTCGCCGATCTTGGCGACCAGGTCGATCTGGGCGAAGTCGCCGGACTTGGCCGGACGGTCGACGGTCACCAGCGTGCCGAAACGGCTGCGCAGGGTGTCGAGCTCGGCCTCGACGTCGGCGTCGGAGACCTCGGCGGCGTCGACGGTGATCTTGACGTCGTCGTACTTCGGCAGCTTGATCTCGGGGCGGACATCCACCTCGATGGTCAGCAGCAGGTCGCCGGAGAAGTCGCTCTCGTTCGGCCACTCGGTGATGTCGGCGTTCGGACGGCCGAGCGGCTTGACGTCGTTCTCCTCGATCGCCTGACGGTAGAAGCCGTCGAGACCCTCGTTCACCGCGTGCTCGAGAACGGCGGCCTTGCCGACGCGCTGGTCGATGATCGCGGGCGGCACCTTGCCCTTACGGAAGCCGGGGATGTTGACCTGCTCGGCGATGTGTCCGTAGGCGTGGGTGATGCTCGGCTTCAGTTCCTCCGGCGTCACCGAGATGAGGAGCTTGGCGCGAGTGGGGCTCAGCTTTTCGACCGTGGTCTTCACGTTGTTGGGTTCTCCTGTAGTTGAACGATGGTCATTCGCAAGGTTTGAGGTCTCGTCGGGGCGACAGGATTCGAACCTGCGACCTCCCGCTCCCAAAGCGGGCGCTCTACCAAGCTGAGCTACGCCCCGGGTAAGAAGACCTCGACCCGCACAGTCCGTTACCGCGACGCGAACGAACCCGTCGGGGGCGAAAGACCACGTGAAAGTCTACTGCACGCGCGCGAACGCCGCTGCGCCCGCACCGTGCGCCTGTCGGAGCGGCGCCGGAACCTGTACTACGATGTTCTGGTGCCCGTTTTCGGACGGCGCGGGGATGTAGCTCAATGGTAGAGCCTCAGTCTTCCAAACTGATTACGCGGGTTCGATTCCCGTCATCCCCTCTCTTACCTGTCTCCCCCTTGCGCCCAGTTGCCAATTGACGCGACTTTTCGGGCCCGAGACCTGCGCCTAGTGGCACCTCGACGGCGACGCTACGCCGGGGCGGGGGCGAGCCAGTGGAGGAGCCTGTCTTCCACGAAGAAGCCGTGGCGTTCGTAGCCGGGCACGGCGCGAGGGCTCGAGTGCACGGTCACGCGTTCGAGGCCGAGCTCTTGGGCACGCGCGAGAACGGCGTCGATCAGGCGTCCGCCGACGCCCCGGTTGCGAGAATCGGGCTCGACGTAGGCGCATTGCAGGTCACCGGATGCGCGGTCGAACGCGCGGGCGCTCGGCACGCGCGGCACGACGGCCAGCCAGGTCATCCCGATCACCCGTCCGTCGATGACGGCCACGAAGCACTGGTGGCCGTCGGTGTGGGTCGCCGCCCAGTCCGCGAACGCCGCAGCGAAGACTTCGCGCGGTTCGTCCGCCTGGCCGCCGAACTCCCACACCGAGTCCCAGCGCAACCCGCCCACGGCGACCAGCTCGTCGCCCGCCGCCGGCCTGATCTCGACCTCGCCCATCCCTGCCCCTCCCTCTCTCCCGTTTCGGTCGCGAGAGTTCACGAATGGTCGCCGTTCTCGCCGGTTGTCGACCATTCGGCGACTCTCGCGGGCTGCGCACAGCGCAGACGGCCGGCTCCAGAAGGGGCCGGCCGTCGGGTGTGCGTCGTCTGTGACGCTACTCGTTGCCGATCTTGCCGTCGGCGGCGTCGCGGGCGCCGTCGATCTGCTCTTCGAACTTGCCGCCGGTGACCTTGTTGGCCGCGTCGGCGACGCCGTCGAGCAGCTTGTCGCTGATGTCTTCGGCCTGTTCGCTCTTCAGTGCGTCTTTCACCGCGCCACTGTCGAGGAACTCTTTGGCCTTGTTGGTTATGTCGTCCAGACCAGCCATGCTGCACCTGCTTTCTCTAGCGAGCTAACGTCTGCTCATTCTGGTGGCGTGGCAGGCGAGGAAGCAAGGATCCGACTGTGAACGCTTCGCGACGGCTCGTACACTGTCGCCATGCCCGACCCGACCGAACGCACCTTCCGCTGGCAGGGTGCAGAGATGGTCTACACCGAGAGCGGCACACCGGGACGGCACTCGTTCGTGCTCGTGCACGGCATCGGGATGGGCCACCGCGTCTTTCGCGACCTGGCCGACGTGCTCGACGAGCACGGGCGAGTGTACGCGATCGACCTGCCGGGGTTCGGCGACTCCCCCGAACCGCCGGACGCCGGCAACATGCGCCAATCGGGCGACCTGCTCGCCGCGTTCGTGCGCGAGGTGGGCATCGCGAACGCCGTGCTGATCGGACACTCGATGGGGACGCAGGTGGTGGTGGAGGCCGTGGCCAACCATCCGGAGACCGCGGATGCGGTCGTGCTGATCGCGCCCACGGTCAACATCGCCGAACGCACGGCGCGGCTGCAGGCGTGGCGCATGGTGCAGGACGTCGCGAACGAGAACATCAAGGTACTCGCCCTCGGCCTGGTGCAGTATGTCAAAGCCGGCCCGCGGTGGTTCATCAGCAAGCTGCGTCGGATGCTGGAGCACCGGGTGGAGGAGACGTACCCGCGCGTGCGCGCGAGAGCCCTCGTGCTACGCGGCGAGGACGACAGGGTGGTGCCGCGCGACTGGGCCAGAACCGTGACGAGCCTGCTCGCCGACGCGACGCTGGAGGAGATCCCCGACCGCGGGCACGAGGCGATGATCAGGAGCCCGGAGCCGGTGGCGTCGATGATCCTGAAGCACGCCGCGGGCGACCGGACGCGGTCAGCGCTGGAGGAAGGCCAGGACGGCTAGCACCCGACGATGGTCGTCGCCCGAGTCTTCGAGGCCAAGCTTCTGGAAGATCGAGGTCACGTTCTTCTCCACGGCCCCCACCCCGATCACCATGCGCTGGGCGATGCCGGCGTTCGTGCGCCCCTCGGCCATGTGCTGCATGACCTCGCTCTCGCGCGGCGTCAGCGCCGCGAGCGGGTCGGTGCGCCGCGTGAGAAGCTCCCGCACGACCTGAGGATCGAGCACGGTGCCGCCCTCGGCGACCCTGGTGATCGCATCCTTCAACTCGTCGAGGGAGGCGATGCGGTCTTTCAGCAGGTAGCCGGTTCCGCCGTTACCGGCCGAGAGGAGCTCCTGGGCATAGGTCCCCTCGACGTACTGGCTGAGCAGCAGCACGGCGATCGACGGATGCTCGGCCCGCAGCTTGATGGCGGCCCGCACGCCCTCGTCGCGGAACGTGGGCGGCATCCGCACATCGAGCACGGCGACATCGGGCGCGAGGTCGCCGGCCTCGGCGAGGAGGCTGTCCGCATCCCCGTAGGCGCCGACGGTGTCGAACCCCGCCTCGTCGAACAGCCGGATGAGACCTTCACGCAGCAGAACGGAGTCGTCGGCCACGACGACGCGAAGACTGGAGGGACGACTCGGCATCCCCCCAGCCTAGAGCGAGCGCGGAGACCGGCTCCGCTGCGGCGGCGCGCTCAGCCTGCCGCGGGCACCGGGATGTGCGCGCCGATCTGCGTCGGACCGCCGATCGGGCTGTCGACCGTGAACGCGCCCCGCAGACCGCGCACGCGCTCGTCGAGTCCGCGGAGGCCGTGGCCATCGATGAGGGATGCCCCGCCCTGGCCGTTGTCGGTGAGCCAGACGTCAAGCCACGTCGCGCCCGTCGCATCCTTGCGCAGGTCGATGAACATGCGAGCGGCCGTCGCGTTGGAGTGCTTGGCGAGGTTCGCCGACAGTTCGGCGGCCACGTAGTACGCACTGCGCTCGAGCTCGGAGGAGAACCGCACCCCAGGCGCGATCGCGGTCTCCAGCTGGATCGGGATGGGGCTCCGGGCCACGAGCGACTCGGCAGCCACGATCAGGCCCCGATCCTGCAGGATGGGCGGTGCGAACCCGCGGGACAGTGCTCGCAGCTCTTCGAGCGTGTCGCGCGCCTGAGCACCGGCCTCGGCGAGGATCGCACGCGCGCCCTCGGGATCGCTGTCGAGCTTGCGCTCGGCCGAAGCGATGTCCATCTGCAGCCGGATGAGCCGCTGCTGCGGTCCATCGTGCAGGTCGCGCTCGAGACGACGCAGCGCCTGATCCTCGGCGACGACGGCCGCGCCCCGGGATGCGGACAGGTCGGCCACCTCGCGCTGCAACTCTTCCGACCGCCAGGCGCCGAGCATCCCTCGGGCGACGGCGTCGTGCAGCAGCGTCAGACCGCGGGTGACGAACGGCAGAGTGGCGGCGAACAGCACACCGGCGATGAGGAACAGGATGCCGTCCCCGGTGCGGCCGTCGAACGTCGAGGTGGTGTGGAAGGTCCAGTCGGCGATGACGTTCGAGAGGAAGAAGTCGCGGTCCCCCTGCGGGATGAACCCCTGCCAGATCCAGTCCGTGAGGCCGCCGAGGGCGACCGACGTCCAGACGATCGTGAGCGTCCAGCTGACGATGCTGATCACCGGATTGATGATCATCGTGTGCAGGAGGTAGAGCCAGTAGTGACCGTTCACGAACGGACCGAACGCCGAACGCCAGAACGTGGCCGGCTTGTCGGCGGGCGTCCAGGCCGGGCGGGCGATGGGCTCGCGGCCCGACCAGCCCAGTCGCACGAGCTCGAGCGTGCCGAACCCGCGTGCCGTGTAGAAGGCGCCGATCAGGATGAACAGGCCCACGTAGATGACGACGGTGCCGATGCCCGTCCAGAACAGCGTGCTGATGACCGAGAGACCGATGATCGCGATCGGCATGGTCAGCAGCAGGAAACCCAGCTCGCGTGGGACGCCGCGCCAGAGGCCGCCGTAGCCGCGCGCGGCTCGTGCTGCCGGTTGTTCGATGGTGCTCACGCTGTCAAGCGTGGCAGACGTTTGCGTGCTCATGATGTCTCCTCGTGGTCGTGGCTGACGGAGACGGGACGGCCCGCGACTCACGTCGTCCCTCCAGCCTCGTGACAGCGGCGGGATCGCAGTATCCGGGGCGCATCCGAAGCCGTTGGGGGGATATCCCCCGCGGGCCCTGGTGAGGCGAGACTTACTTAGCGCAGGCTCAGCTTCGTTGCGGAATTCTTCCAGACGCGTAGCGTTGTCACAGGCAATCAAGCAGGCCACTGAAAGGACGTCCACCATGACGGACACCACCGTTTCGCAGAGTGTTTCCAACCCGGACGTCGCAGCCGGGGTCGCACAGTTCCTCAGCCCGGTCGTGATCGACCTGACCGCCCTCGTCGTCAACGGCAAGCAGGCACACTGGCACGTGCGCGGCGCCAACTTCATCGGCGTACACGAGCTGCTCGACGTCATCGTCGCGCACGCTCAGGAGTGGGCCGACCTCGCAGCAGAGCGGATCGTCGCTCTCGGCCTCCCCGTCGACGCGCGCCTCGCCACCGTGGCCGCGAAGACCACCACCACGGAGCTCACCAGCGGCTTCCGCCAGTCGAACGACACGATCGCCGAGGTCATCGGCCAGATCGATGCGGCGCTCGTCTCCGTGAACGCAGCCGTGAAAGAGCTCGACGAGCTCGACCAGACCAGCCAAGACGTCGCGATCGAGATCGCGCGCGGTCTCGACAAGGACCGCTGGTTCCTCTTCGCCCACATCAGCGAGTAGCACCGAAGCACTGACGATGGGGCCGCTCGGTATCGAGCGGCCCCATCGTCGTGTTCGAGCTCAGCCCGTGAGCTCGTCGTGCGTGAAGCGCCCGGCGAGCAGCGTGGCCCCGACCGGCATGTCCCGCAGTTCGCTGAGCGTGCATCCGAACGGGTCGAGATCGACGATCGCGAGGTCGGCCGGCTCCCCCACCGCGACGCGTGACCGCACAGACGACGCGAGGCCGATGCGACGGGACACTGCCTGTTCCGGATGCCAGGCGGCACGCCCGTCGCGCGCGCGCCCGACGGCCGCGGCCAGGGCGATCCAAGGGTCGAGCGGCGCGACCGGAGCATCGGAGCCGAACGCCAAGCGCACGCCGGCGCGGTGCAGGGCGGCGAGCGGGAAGGCGCGGTCGGTGCGGCCGGCCCACAGCGCGTCGGCGACGTCCCTGTCGTCCATCGCGTGCTCCGGCTGCACACTCGCGGTGACACCGAGGCGCGCGAAGCGGGCGATGTCGTCACCCGCCAGGAGTTGCGCGTGCTCGACGCGGCCGGTGCAGCCGACGCTCTCGAACGCATCCAGAGCCACACCGTTCGCGTGATCGCCGATGGCGTGCACCGCAGGTTCGATGCCGTTCTCGGCGGCGAAAGACATCGCGGCGACGAGTTCGTCCGGCGTGAGGTTCTGCACTCCGACACCGCCGTCGGGATACGGATCGAAGCAGTAGGCCGTTCTGGTGTTCAGGGAACCGTCCGTGATCACCTTGAACGGACCGACGGTGAGCAACCCGCCTGTGCCCGGGATGTCCGCTCCGGTGCGCAGCCCGAGCCCGACCGCGCGGTCGAGGTGATCGCCGTACGTGCCGAACTCGACGCGCAGGGCGTCGAAGCCGGCAGCCATGCGGCGCGTCCAGACGTCGAGGTTCCAGCCGTATTCGAGATCGACGACGCCGACGACGCCACGCGCAGCAGCCGCACGGGCGGCATCGGCCGCCCACCGGTCGATGGTGCCGTCGTCGGCGGCCGACAGCAGAGTGGTCACCGCGAAGCTCGCGTCTTCCCGCAAGACGGCCGCACCGGGGTCGTCGGCGGTCTCGGGCGCGAAACGGCGAGCCGCCGCCGTGTTCAACCAGGAGCAGTGCAGGTCGCCGGCGATCAGAACGACCGGGCGTTCCCCCGCGGCGTCATCGAGCAGCGACCGGGTCGGTGCGTCGGGCCAGAGCGCGTCGTGGAAGCCGAAGCCGACGATCGGCTCGTCGCCGGCATCGTTCGCCGACCGGATGCGCACCAGCGCTGCCGCGTCGGCAGCCGAGGCGGCACCCGAAACGTCGAGGCGGCGGGCCGTCTGCGCCCACTGCGTGAAGTGCACGTGGTTGTCCCAGAGGCCGGGGACCACCCAGCGGCCGTCGAGCGAGACGACCTCGTCGGCTCGCAACCGGCCGACCGGCGCGAGGTGCGCGATGCGGCCGTTCTCGATGAGCAGGTCGACGGTGCCGTCGACGGTCGGCAGGCGGCCGCCGCGCAGCACCAGGCTCATCGGGCCGCGCGCATCCGCTCGTGCACCCGGCGCATCTCCGCCGCCAGCGCGGGCGATGCATACGGACCGTCGCCCTCCAGCTCGCCGATGATCGTGTCGACGGTCTCGTCGGACCGGTTCTGGCTCAGCTTGCTCTTCGCCACGACGCGGGTCGGGGTGAGACGAAGCCCCACCGTGCCCGACGAGATGCGTTGCGCGTACGCGGCATTCTCAGGCGTTCCCTCCATGCGGCGCGGGTGCGGCATCCTGTTCTCGAAATGGTCGACGAGCCCGCCGAGCACACGGAAGTTCTCCTCGTCACTCAGGATCTCGGGCACACCGCTCAGGTGCGCGGCGGTGAAGTTCCAGGTCGGCACGGCCGGCTTCGCGTCGTACCAGCCGGGCGAGATGTACCCGTGCGGCCCCTGGATGACCACCAGCAACTCGTGCCGACCCAGTTCGTGCAGCTGCTCATCCGGACGGCCGACGTGCGTGACGATCGACAGCTCTTCCCGCGACTCGTCGACCAGCACGGGATAGTGGGAGGCCACGAGCCCGTCGTCGGTGTTGCTCACGAGCGTGGCCCAGGGGTTCACCCGGATGAGCCGCTTGATCTCGGCGGGATCCGCGAGGGTGAAGCTGGGGTTCTGTCGCATCGTTGCTCCGTCGGGTGGGTGAGTGAAAAGGTCGGCGGTGGCGTCAGGCCTGGTCGACCGGGCACCAGTACAGTTTTCGGCCGCCCATCTCTTCGAGCAGGATGTTGGTTCCGCACACCCGGCACGGCAGACCCTCGCGCTTGTAGACCCAGTGCCGGTCGTCCCGGGAGGCCATCGCCTTGCGCAGCGCCTCGTCGTCCAGGCCGTCCATCGTCAGCATCTGGCCGGTCTCCACGCCGATGGTGAGCAGCCTCGCCCAATCGCGCCAGAGCTCGCGGGCTGTGTCTTCGGGAACGTTCTTGCCCGGCGTGTGCGGGTTGAGGCGCGCGCGGAACAGCAGCTCGGCCCGGTAGACGTTGCCGATCCCGCTGACCACGGACTGGTCCATGAGCAGTAGACCGATCGGCGTCGGCTTCTTGCGAACCGCGGCGACGAACCTGTCTTCGGTGGCCTTGTCGTGGCCGAGCAGCGGGTCCGGCCCCAGTTTCGCGAGCACCCCATCCACCTGGGCGGGATCGAGCACTTCGCAGGCCGTCGGACCGCGAAGGTCGGCGACCGCGGTGTCGCTGAGCAGGCGCACCCGCACCTGGCCGACCGGCTCCGGAGGAAACTGCGTGATCTCGTCTTCGAGCTTCTCCGACTCCGCCATCCGCAACCGGGTGCGCCGCGGCGCGCCGATGCTGTGCAGGGAGTTCTCCCCGGCGTCGTCGAAGACCGTCCCCCGCTGGTTGGTCTGACCCATCCTCCCGTTCGCCGACGCTATCGTCGGGTCGACCGAGATGTCGCCCGCGAAGTCCCACGCGCCGTAGATGCCCAGGTGGACGCGCAGCCAGAGGTCGTTGTCGAACTCGAGGAACATCTGCTTGCCGACGGCCTTGGCGTCGGTCATGACGTGGCCGTCGATGCGGCTCGCGCCCTCGGCGAACCGCCCCTGCGGCGACGACACGGCAATACGATGACCGACGAAGTTCGCCGCGAACTGGCGTGCGATGCGGTGGACGGAGTGGCCCTCGGGCATCAGTGATCCACGTTCTTGCCTGCGATGTCGCCAGTGGCCTCGAACTCGGCGAGCTGCGCGATGCGGCGCACGTGCCGCTCCTCTTCGGAGAAGGGCTCGGCGATGAACGCGTCGATGAACGCCGTCGCCTCGTCGACCGTGTGCTGGCGGGCACCGATCGAGATCACGTTGGCGTCGTTGTGCTGCCGCGCCAGCTTCGCCGTGCTGTCGTTCCAGACGAGGGCCGCGCGGGCGCCGGTGACCTTGTTGGCCGCGATCTGCTCGCCGTTGCCCGAGCCGCCGAACACGATGCCGAGCGCCTCGACACCGGCCTGCTGGTCGGCGACGACGCCCTTCGCCGCGTTGATGCAGAACGCCGGGTAATCGTCGATCGGGTCGTAGCTCTGCGGTCCGTGGTCGATCACTTCGTGGCCGGCCTCGGCGAGGTGCTGCTTGAGGTGGGTGCTGAAGTCGAGACCGGCGTGATCGGTGGCGATGTGGATGCGCATGGACACCAGTTTAGGGAAGGCCACCGACGCATCCGCGAAGGAGTCTAGGGTTGTCTGTTGGACACGATCCACCACAGAGCGAAGGAGTCAGCGTTGCCCGGAGAAAACCTCACCCGCGTCGAAGCCCAGGAGCGTGCAGCGCTCGTCAGCACCCGCAGCTACGACATCGCACTCGACCTGACGACGGGGGCCGAGACGTTCCTCAGCACGACGACCGTGCGCTTCTCCGCCACCGAGGGCGCGTCGACGTTCATCGACGCGATCACGCGGAACGTGCACTCCGTGACTTTGAACGGCGCAGAGCTCGACCCGGCCGTGGTGAGCGACGGGGTGCGCATCCAGCTGGACGGGCTGGCGGCCGAGAACGAGCTGACGGTGGTCTCCGACGCGCTCTACACCAACACCGGTGAGGGTCTGCACCGCTTCGTCGACCCGGTCGATGGCGAGGTCTACCTCTACAGCCAGTTCGAGGTTCCGGATTCGCGGCGCATGTTCGCCGTGTTCGAGCAGCCCGACCTCAAGGCCGAGTTCACCTTCACCGTGACCGCACCGGCGCACTGGGCCGTCGTGAGCAACTCCCCCACCCCCGAGCCGACGCCGGCGGGCGACGACAAGAAGACCTGGGCCTTCGCCCCGACCTCGCGCATCTCCTCCTACATCACCGCGCTGATCGCCGGCCCGTACGAGTCGGTGCACAGCGAGCTGACCAGCCGTGACGGCCGCACCATCCCGCTCGGCGTCTACGCGCGGAAGAGCCTCGCCGAGTTCCTCGACGCCGACTACATCTTCGAGAAGACCCGCGAGGGCTTCGCGTTCTACGAGGAGAAGTTCGACTACGCCTACCCGTTCGAGAAGTACGACCAGCTGTTCGTTCCGGAGTTCAACGCCGGCGCGATGGAGAACGCGGGCGCCATCACCTTCACCGAGACCTACGTGTTCCGGTCGAAGGTCACCGACGCCATCAAGGAGCGCCGCGTCGTCACCATCCTGCACGAGCTCGCCCACATGTGGTTCGGCGACCTGGTGACCATGAAATGGTGGAACGACCTCTGGCTGAACGAGTCGTTCGCCGAGTACGCCTCCACCCTCGCCACGGCCGAGGCCACCGAGTGGACCGAGGCGTGGACGACCTTCGCCGCCATGGAGAAGAGCTGGGCGTACAAGCAGGACCAGCTGCCGTCCACCCACCCCATCGTCGCGACCATCAACGACCTGGAGGACGTGCAGGTCAACTTCGACGGCATCACCTACGCCAAGGGCGCCTCGGTGCTCAAGCAGCTCGTCGCCTGGGTCGGCCAGGACGACTTCCTCTCCGGTGTCGGTCAGTACTTCAAGAAGCACGCGCACTCGAACACCGAGCTGCGCGACCTGCTCGTCGAACTGGAGGCCACCAGCGGCCGCGACCTCACCGACTGGTCGGAGAAGTGGCTGGAGACGGCGGGCGTGAACACCCTCCGCCCCGAGATCGCGGTCGACGCGGACGGTGTCATCACCTCGTTCGCGGTGCTGCAGTCCGCTGCCGCCGATTACCCGACCATCCGCCCCCACCGGCTCGCGATCGGCTTCTACGAACTGATCGACGGCCGTCTCGTGCGCGACCACCGCATCGAGCTCGACGTCGACGAAGAGCGCACCGAGGTCGCCGAGCTGGTCGGACGCAAGCGCCCGGCCCTCGTGCTGCTGAACGACGACGACCTCGCTTACGCGAAGATCCGCCTCGACGACGAGTCGCTCGCCGTCGCCATCGAGCACCTCGCCGACATCGAGAGCCCGCTCGCGCGCTCCCTGGTGTGGGGTGCGGCCTGGGATGCGACGCGCGACGCCGAGACCCCGGCGAGCGACTACGTTCGGCTGGTGCTCGGCAACATCGCGACCGAGACCGAGTCGACGACCATCCGCACGACCCTCAGCCAGCTCGCTCTGGCCGCCGGGTCGTACGTCGCCCCTGCCGACCAGAAGTCGACCGTCGAGGGCGCCGCCGACACCCTTTGGACACTCGCGCAGCAGGCCGAGGCCGGCAGCGACGCGCAGTTCCAGTTCGTCAAGTTCTTCGCCGCTCTGGCGTCGACGGATGCGCAGCTCACGACGATCGCGGCCCTGCGCGACGGCAGCGTCACGCTCCCCGGCCTCGAGGTCGACACCGACCTCGCTTGGGAGCTGCTGGTCGCGCTGGTCGCGGGCGGCAAAGCGGGTACGGCCGAGATCGACGCCGCCCTCGCCGCCGACAACACCGCGAACGGCGCCCAGTTCGCCGCCCAGGCGGCCGCATCCATCCCGACGCTCGACGGCAAGCAGGCGGCGTGGAACTCGGTGTTCGACAGCGACTCGCTGCCCAACACGATCGTGCGCTTCACCGGGCTCGGCTTCCAGCGCGCGGCCGACAAGACGGTGCTCGCCCAGTTCGTGAAGCCGTATTTCGACGCGCTGCTCCCCATCTGGGAGTCGCGCTCGTACAAGATCGCCGAGTACCTCGTGGCCGGCATGTACCCGGCCCCGCTGGCGAACGCCGAACTGCGCGACGCCACCCGTGCCTGGCTCGACGCGCACCAGGAGCCGGCTGCGCTGCGGCGCCTGGTCGTCGAGAACCTGGCCGGGGTCGAGCGTGCCATCGCGGCGCAGGAGCGCGACGCCCGCTGACAGCACGGAACGGTCTGGGGATGGCGTGGTACTTCGGTACCACGCCATCCTTTTTCGAGACCGCACCGCTGGTCGATGACGGCAGCCGATCGCTTCAATAGAGTCGTACCCATGATCGAACTCACCCGTCTCACGAAGACGTACGGCGCTAAGACCGCCGTGAACGACATCTCCGCGACGATCCAGCCGGGCAAGGTCACCGGATTCCTGGGGCCGAACGGCGCCGGGAAGTCGACGACCATGCGGATGATCATGGGCCTCGACCGACCGACCCACGGCACCGCGATCGTCAACGGCAAGCGCTACGTCGAGCACAAGTCGCCCCTCACCGAGGTCGGCGCCCTGCTCGACGCCAAGGCGGTGCACACCGGTCGCACGGCGTACAACCACCTTCTGGCCATGGCGGCGACCCACGGCATCCCGAAGCGTCGCGTTGCCGAAGTGATCGGCATGACCGGGCTCGAATCGGTCGCCGGCAAGCGCGTCGGCGGATTCTCGCTGGGCATGGGCCAACGCCTCGGCATCGCCGCTGCGATGCTCGGCGATCCGGCCACCCTGATCCTCGACGAGCCTGTGAACGGCCTCGACCCCGAGGGCGTGCTCTGGGTTCGCCAGTTCGCGCGTCACCTGGCGGGCGAGGGACGAACGGTCTTCCTGTCGTCGCACCTGATGAGCGAGATGGCGCAGACCGCCGACCACATCATCGTGCTGGGTCGCGGCCGCATCCTGGCCGACGCGCCCGTTCAGGAGATCCTCGACGGCGCCACCAGCAGCTCGGTGCGCGTGCGCAGCCCGCAGATCGACGCGCTCGCCCGTGCCATCCAGGGCGCGGATGTCAGCATCACGGGCCTGGAGAACGAACTCGTCGAGGTGAACGGCCTGAGCGCCGCGCAGATCGGCGAGGCCGCCGCCCAGTTCGGCATCGTTCTCCATGAGCTCTCCCCCATCAACGCCTCACTCGAGCAGGCCTACCTCGCCCTCACGCAGGACGAGGTCGAATATCGCACGGAGGTCTCCCGATGAGCACCGCAGTCGCCCAGGCGCCCACCCATCACAGCTCGCTCGGCCACCTGAACTTCGCGCGCGTCGTGCGCTCGGAGTGGATCAAGTTCCGCTCGCTGCGCTCCACCTTCTGGACCTACGCGGTCGTGCTGATCCTCGGACTCGGGATGACGGCGCTCGTCGCTTTCTCCTTCCCCGCGAGCCAGATCAACCAGATCCCTCCCGAAGCGAGGGCCACCTTCCTGGTGAGCACAGCGTCGTTCGGTGTGTTGTTCGGCCAGCTCGCGGTCGCGGTTCTCGGTGTGCTCGTCATCAGTGGCGAATACTCAACGGGCATGATTCGTTCGTCGTTCGCCGCCGTGCCCCGTCGCACACCGATCTTCGTCGCGAAGTCCATCGTTCTGTTCGTCTGCTCCTTCCTGATCGGTGTCGTCACCACGGCGGCGGGATACGCGATCGCAGCGCCCGTGCTCTCCGGCAAGGGATTCCCGGTGGACTTCACCGCTGGAACCGTGTGGTCGATCCTCGGCGGCGGTCTGTACCTCGGACTGGTCTCGGTCTTCGCTCTCGGTCTGGGCACGATCCTCCGTGCGGCGGCCGGTGGTATCGCAGCCGCGCTCGGTGTGGTGTTCCTGCTGCCGATCATCATCGGCATCGTCAACTCGCTCGTGTCCCTGGACTGGCTCAAGCATGTTCCCGAGTACTTGATCTCCAGCGCCGGCCAGGGGCTCGCCGGCAGCAGCAACGCAGGCTTCGAACCGTGGCAGAACGTGCTCGTGGTGGTCGTGTGGACGGCCGTGTCGTTCATCGCGGGCGCCTTGGTGCTGAAGCGCCGGGACGCGTAGCGCGCTTCGGCCGTCCAGCCGCGTAGCGTTCCACTCATGACCAGCAACCAGATCTCCCTCGACCGGACGGCTTCTCCGGTCGGGGGAGATCTTCTGCTGCCGCGACCGCCCGGGGTCATCCGGCGGTTCCTGGCGTCGCATCCGGTGCTGGTCGACTCGTTGATCGCGGGCGTCTACCTGGTACCCGCGATCGTCGGCGGCATCTACTTGATGGTCACCGAGCCGAGCTGGCAGAACGGCACCAGGGTCGTTCTCTCTGCGATTGCGGGCGCGTCGCTCTTTCTGCGGAGACAGCATCCGTGGGCCGTGCTGGTCGTCGCCGTCGTGGTGATGGTGGGGGCCACCCTGCTCGGCCGCGACGTGGACTTCCTTCCGGCGCAGTTCGCGCTGTACGCACTGGCGGTCTACCGATCGGCGAAGGCGTCCTGGATCGCCTTCGCAGTCGTCGTCGCCGCGGCGACTGCTGCCTTAGGGCTCTCCGCGCTCGGCACACGCCCCGAGCAGTACACGCCGTTCGAATCCGGATCGACCACCACCGTCATCGCCGTGGCCGCGATTTCCCTGTTCTGGGTGCTCGTCGGCATCAACATCGGCAACCGCCGGCGGTATCTGGCGGCCCTGATCGATCGCGCGAGGCAGCTGGCGCGGGAACGCGACCAGCAGGCCGTGATCGCCGCCGCAGCCGAACGCAGCAGGATCGCCCGCGAGATGCACGACATCGTCTCGCACGGCCTCACCGTGATGATCACCCTGGCCGACGGCTCCGCGGGCCTCGCTACGACCGCTCCGGAGCGGTCCGCGGAGGCGATGAGGATGGTCGCGGAGACCGGCCGTTCAGCCCTGGACGACATGCGCCGCCTGCTCGGCGTTCTGCGCGCGACGGAGGGCGATGCCCCCGAACGCGAACCGCAGCCGGGGGTCGGCGAGTTGTCCGAGCTGATCGAAGGATTCCGAGCGGCCGGTCTCGTCGTGCACATCACCGTGTCGGGGTCGCCGCCCTCCGACACCGGCCAGCAGCTCACCGTGTTCCGGGTGGTGCAGGAGGCCCTGACCAATGCGCTCCGGTATGCGTCGCTCGCCACTGCCGTCGAGGTGTCCATCGCTTTCACGGCCGCCATGATCGAGATCACCGTCGACGACGACGCGGCCGTTCACAGCACGCCGGGGCAAGGAAGCGGCCGCGGCCTCATCGGCCTGCGAGAACGTGTGGGCCTCTACAGCGGAACGCTCGAGGCCGGCCCGAGACCCGGCGGCGGCTGGCGGGTGCGCGCCCGTTTCGAGACGGTACGGACCCCCTCCGCGCTCGCGGCCCCGGGCGCGCCCGACCCATCCGCCCGACCCAGCACCAGCACAGACCCCCGGCCCGGCGCACACCCCCTGCCCAGCACAGAGGAGACCCTTCCTTGACCGATCACTCCCCCATCCGTGTGCTCATCGTCGATGACCAGTCGCTCGTGCGTCTCGGGTTCCGCATGGTCCTCGACGCCGAAGCCGATCTCACCGTCGTCGGCGAAGCCTTCGACGGAGTGGAGGCGGTGCGGCTCGCGGTCGACGCCCGGCCCGACGTGATCCTGATGGACGTGCGCATGCCGAACCTCGACGGCATCGCGGCGACGCAGCGCATCGTGGCGGCGAATCCGGATGCCCGCATCATCATCCTCACCACCTTCGACCTCGACGAGTACGCGTTCGGCGGGTTGCGCGCCGGCGCCAGCGGCTTCCTCCTGAAGGATGCACGGCCCGCCGAGTTGACGAGCGCGATCCGCGCGGTCGCCGCCGGTGACGCCGCTGTCTCAGGACGGATCACCCGGTCGATGCTCGAGATGTTCGCCGGCCGCCTCCCCGCCGCCGAGTCGGTGGGCACGGCCGCCGCCGACCCGACGGCGGCGCTCACTCCGCGGGAGCGCGAGATGCTGCTCGCCATTGCCGCGGGTCTCTCGAACGGCGAGATCGGCGAGAAGTTCTACCTCACCGAATCCACGGTCAAGACCCATGTCGGTCGCGTTCTGGCCAAACTGCACCTGCGCGACCGCGTGCACGCGGTGATCTTCGCGTACGACAACGGGCTCGTCGACCGCTGAATCCAGCCCCCGCCAAGGCTCGGCTCGGTAGGCTCGTCGTCATATGTTGGCGAAAACGAACTTCTGGACAGACTTCGGTATCTGGGCCGTCGAGAGCGGCTGGCTCCTCGTCCGCGTAGCGGCGATCATCGTCGGCGCTTTCGTGCTGAGCTGGATTCTGCGGGTCGTGATCAGGCGGGTCGTGCGCCAGATCGTCAGCGGCGTGAAGAAGAACCAGAACGTGGCGGACACGCAAGCGCTGACCGTGTCGCCCCTGGCGGCCGTGCGCGTCGTGCAGCGCACCCGCACCCTCGGCACCGTGTTGTCGAACATCGTCAACGTGACGATCGGCATCATCGCGATCATCCTGGTCATCAATCAGCTCGCGCCGAACGTGATCGGGTCGCTGGCGCTGCTGACGGCCGCTCTCGGCGCCGGCCTCGGTTTCGGTGCGCAGAACATCGTCAAAGACGTTCTGAACGGTTTGTTCATGGTGATGGAAGACCAGCTCGGCGTGGGCGACGTCGTGGATCTCGGACCCGCGACAGGCGTGGTCGAGGCCGTCGGCATCCGCATCACCCAGGTGCGCGATGTGAACGGGGTTCTCTGGTTCGTGCGCAACGGCGAGATCCTGCGGGTCGGCAACATGTCGCAGGGCTGGTCGCGGGTGATCATCGACCTGGCCGTGCCGTACGAAGCCGACGTGAACGCCGTCGAAGACAAGATGATGGAGACGGCGACCGCGCTCGCCACGAGCCCGAAATGGCGGTCTCGCATCTTGGAGAAGCCGGAGATCTGGGGCCTCGAGTCGATCTCCGACGACGTTCTCGTGATCCGCATCGTGCTGAAGACGCGCACCACCGCCAAAGACGACGTGTCGCGTGAGCTGCGGATGCGGCTGAAGTCGGCGATCGACGAGATGGGCGTCAAGCTTCCGTCGCTGAACACGATCGTGCTGACCGGCTTCGACGGAGCCGCCAGCGTGACCGGCGCCAAGCCGCCCCGGACGCGGCCGACCCCAGTCGTGGAAGAGGCTCCGAAGGGCCGCAAGGCTCGCGCAGCGGCGAAGAAGGCCGCGGTCGTCACCGTCGACCCGCGCTCGGTGCGGCTGAAACCTCAGACCGGCCCGACCACTCAGCAACCGACGACCAAGCCGGCCACGGTCAAGCCGCCGGCGGCCAAGCCATCCACGACCAAGCCTCCGGAGGAGTGACGTGACCATCCCCATCGACCCGCAGGGCTCCGGCACCGTTCCGCCGAGCCCCGTCGTACTGCGGTCGGGCGAGAACGGTGCGGGCGTCGAAGACACCTTCTTCACCCAGATCGGCGGCCACGACACCTTCCGGCGCCTGGTCGACGCGTTCTATCGCGGAGTCGCCGCAGACCCGGTGCTCAAGCCGATGTATCCCGAGGAAGATCTCGGACCGGCCGCCGAACGCCTCACCCTGTTTCTGGTGCAGTACTGGGGAGGGCCCGGCACCTACAGCGAGCAGCGCGGGCATCCGCGGCTCCGGATGCGACACATGCCCTTTAAGGTCAACCCCGACGCTCGCGACCGCTGGCTGAAGCACATGCGCGCCGCGGTCGACGAGCTCGACCTGCCGCCGCTGCAGCACGAGACGCTCTGGAGCTACCTCGAACGTGCTGCCTTCGCGATGGTCAACACGTTCGACGAGTAGGCCCGGGCAGGTCGGATGGTGCTGTCGTCGTTCGACCCGTCATACTTCACAAGAGAAGTCACGTGCCGAAGGAGACACAAGGATGACGACCACCCCGACAGAGTCAGCCGCCACCCGTCGGCCGGGCGCCGCCGACCAGCCGGACGCCATCGTCGTCGGGGCCGGGCTCGCCGGTCTGGTCGCTGCGAGCGAACTCATCGACGCCGGGCGGCGGGTGACCATCGTCGACCAGGAGCCGGCCGCATCCCTCGGCGGGCAGGCCTGGTGGTCGTTCGGCGGCCTGTTCCTCATCGACTCCCCTGAGCAGCGCCGGATGGGCGTGAACGACTCGCTCGCGCTCGCCCGGCAGGACTGGCTCGGCAGCGCGGGCTTCGACCGCGACGAAGACTTCTGGCCCCGGCAATGGGCCGAGGCCTACCTGCAGTTCGCGGCCGGCGAGAAGCGGGCCTGGCTGCACGAGAATGGCGTCCGCTTCTTCCCGGTCGTCGGCTGGGCCGAGCGCGGCGGCGACTCCGCCGGCGGGCACGGCAACTCGGTTCCACGCTTCCACATCACCTGGGGAACAGGCCCTGGCGTGCTCGCGCCGTTCGTGCGGCGCGTCAAAGAGGGCGTCGCCGCAGGCGCCGTCACGCTGCTGCACCGACACCGCGTGGACGAGCTCATCGTCGAGTCCGGGCGGGTGACCGGCGTTCGAGGGTCCGTCCTCGCCGACGACCCGGCTCTTCGCGGCGCGCCGAGCAATCGGGACGAGGTGGGCGACTTCGAGCTGCGCGGTGGCGCGGTCATCGTGACGAGCGGCGGCATCGGCGGCAATCATGACCTCGTGCGCGCAGCCTGGCCGGAACGGCTCGGCACTCCCCCCGCGCACATGCTCTCCGGGGTTCCCGCCCACGTGGACGGCCGCATGCTCGGCATCAGCGCGGCCGCGGGCGCCCGGCTCATCAACGGCGACCGGATGTGGCACTACACCGAGGGCATCGAGAACTGGAACCCGGTGTGGAACCGTCACGGCATCCGCATCCTGCCCGGCCCGTCGTCGCTCTGGCTCGACGCTCGGGGCGACCGGCTGCCCGCACCGCTCTTCCCGGGGTTCGACACGCTCGGCACCCTCGAGTATCTGCGCAAGACCGGCTCCGACTACAGCTGGTTCGTGCTCACGCAGAAGATCATCGAAAAGGAGTTCGCGCTCTCGGGCAGCGAGCAGAACCCCGACCTCACCAACAAAGACCTGCGGCTGCTCGCCAAACGCATCGGGTCGGGAGCGCCCGCGCCGGTCGAGGCGTTCAAAGAGAAGGGCGCCGACTTCATCGTCGCCGACACCCTCGATGAGCTCATCACCGGGATGCAGCGGCTCTCGGATGTCCCCCTCGACACCGCGCTCGTCGCCAAACACGTTCGCGAACGCGACCGCGAACTGGACAACGACTTCGGCAAAGACGCCCAGCTCGCGGCCATCCGCGGCGCCCGCGCGTATCGAGGCGACAAGCTCATCCGGGTCGCCTCGCCGCACAAGCTGCTCGACCCGGCAGCCGGACCGCTCATCGCCGTGAAACTGCACATCCTCACCCGCAAGAGCCTCGGCGGCATCGAGACCGACCTCGACGGCCGGGTACTCGGCGCCGACGGAGAACCGATCGGCGGCCTCTACTCCGCGGGCGAAGCCAGCGGGTTCGGGGGCGGCGGCGTGCACGGCTACCGAGCGCTGGAGGGCACCTTCCTCGGCGGGTGCCTGTTCTCAGGACGCCAGGCCGGCCGAGCGGTCGCGCGCGGCTGAGGTCAGGCGTGGCTGGGTCAGGCGCGCAGCGTCCAGGCCTGGCGGCGCACGAGGATGTGTCCCCGCTTCGTGGTGAGGCGCGTCCACGGGCCGGTCTCCAGGATGGTCACCGGCTCGTCTGCCGCCAGAAAGCCTAGGCTCTCCGCCGCGAACGCCGCGCCCGCCGGGATGTATTCGAGCCCGTCGATCGGTCGGCCCCACACCTCCGCGCGCACCCGCTGAACGAGCTGCTCGCCGAGCCCGGTCGGAACGGCCTCCGCGACCTCGGCGATCCCGGTCTTCGCCGTCTCCGCGAGGAGCGAATGCTGGGTCTCGCCGACGGGACGCCACCCGCCGCGCGGCGGGGAGATGCCGGCCCACGTGACCGTGGACACCTCGAGCGGCATCCTCACCTCGATAGGACCGTCGGGCACCGTACCGGCGGAGACCGACTCGCCGATTCGGGCGATGCGGTCGAGCAGCGACCGGATGGGAACCACCGCGTCGAACGCCACGCCCGGCTGGATCGCGAACGTGCGCAGCCCGAGAACGGTCGGGGTCTGATCGAGCAGACCGCGCGGGTAGAGGATCGCCGAATAGACGGCTAGCACGCCCGATCCGCCGATCAGGCGAACCGACCCTTCCTCGACACGGGCCGCCCGCGACAGATACGTCTGCAGGTCGGAAACGGCGAGGGAATCCACGAGAGAAAATGACTGGCTCATCTGCTGTCTAAACTACCAAGAGAACACACGATGGAGGCACCGTGACCGAGCCCCTGGCTTCCCTACTGACCGCGCTCGACCTCACCGACACCGGCGCCCGCACCAGCGAGGACATCTTCACCGGCCCATCGCAGTGGATGCCGCTCGGCCGAGTGTTCGGCGGCCAAGTGCTCGCGCAGTCGATCATGGCGGCGACCCGAACGGTCGATAGCGAGCGCCACATCCACTCGATGCACGGCTACTTCCTGCGCCCGGGCGATGTGAACCTGCCGATCACGTTCTCGGTCGACCGCATCCACGACGGCCGCTCGTTCTCGACCAGGCGAACCCAGGCGTACCAGAGCGGCCTGCCCATCCTGTCGATGATCGCCTCCTTTCAAGACGAAGACGAGGGATTCGACCACCAGGTGCCGATGCCGACCGGCATCCCCGACCCCGAATCCCTGCCGAACTCGGCGGCGACGCTCGAGAATGTCGAGCACCCCGTGGCGCAGTACTGGGCGAGCGAGCGCCCGTTCGACATGCGGCACGTTCCCTCCCCCATCTACCTCACGGTCGAGGGCGAGCACGTCGCCCACCAGGCGGTCTGGTTCCGTACGATCGACGCGCTGCCCGACGACCCTGAACTGCACCGCGCGGCGCTCGCCTATGCGAGCGACTACACGATCATGGAACCGGTGATGCGCCGGCACGGCGTCGCTTGGGCGACTCCGGGGCTCAAAGCAGCGAGCCTCGACCACGCGATGTGGTGGCACCGGTACGCCCGGGTCGACGAATGGCTGCTGTACGTGCAGGAGTCCCCGAGCGCGAGCGGTGGGCGTGGACTGGCCCTCGGGCGCATCTTCAGCCGCGACGGGCGACTGGTGGCGAGCGTGGCGCAGGAGTCGATGGTGCGGGTGCCGGCTCCCCGGTAGCCCGGCTGCGCCGCGCATCCCCGCCGCGCATCCGGTCAGCCGAAGGAACTTCTCAGAAGCACGGTGCCATCGCCGGCCGAACGGATGTCGATGCTCGCGATCTCGTCGACCGGCACGCTCGTCGTCGCGACCGGGTGCACGGTGCTGCCCGCCGAGGCGGTCCAGGTCGAGATCTGCGTCTGCTTGCCGCCGCGATCGGTGACGACCATCGCGTAGGTCCAGGTGCGGTTCGCCTCCGCGCCCTGCCACGCGGCGTAACTGCAGCGCGACTGGATGCGGGTCCCCCACGGCTCCGCAATGAGCCGCAGGTCGGCTGTGAGCGCGCTCGGCTCGACCTGACGCATCACGACGCTGGTGCCCGCTTGCGGGGCGGGCGCGGGCGAGATCACGGAAGGCAGCACGAGAGCGCCGACCGTCACGACGACGAGCGCGGCGGCGACCGACGCCGCCGTCACCCACCGCGTGCGAAGGCGGCGCCGACGCGCAGCGCTCAAGAGCGCGGGAAGCACGTCGTCGCCGATCTGCTCGGGTGTGCCCTCATCCGCTTCGAGCAGCGCGAACGCGTCGTCGACGGGCACCCGCCCGAGCAGACCGGGCACGCCCGCCAGCTCGGCGACGGCCGCCGAGCATTCGACACACGTGCGCAGATGCTCCTCGTAGTCGCGCCGGTCGGCCGTCGACAGCGCGCCCAGCAGGTAGGCGCCGTCCCAGGTGGCGAACTCGTCATGGGTCGTCATCGCTCGGTCACCCCTCTCTCCTGCAGTGCGAGGCGCAGCGCCCGCAGGCCGTAATGGAGACGTGACTTCACTGTTCCCTCCGGGATGTCCAGTTCGCGCGAGATCTCCGCGATCGAGCGTCCGCCGTAGTACGCGTGCACGATGACGGCCCGATGCTCGACCGAGAGCTCGGCCAGCGCATCCGACACCAGCCAGGCGTCGAGCACGGCGTCGGACTCGTCACGCCCCCCGCGCTCGGGCAGCGTCTCGGTGCCGAGCTCGTGGATGGCGCGAGCACTTCGCCTGTCGTCGATCACGAGGTGCCGGGCAACGGTGAACAGCCATGCCCTGGCGGAGTTCTGCGTCTGATCGAGCACCGCCGGGCGGCGCCAGGCGCGCAAGAGCGTCTCCTGCACCACATCGTCGGCCATGGCCCGATCACCGGTGAGGTGCACGACGTACCGCCAGACCGCCTGCGCGTGCTGGTCGTGCAGCTCGCGCAACAGACGCGAGTCGTCGTTCGGCATGAACACCTCCACCAGAGACACGGTGCCGGCTTCGAAAAGGTTCAGCGAATTCTTCGGCGGACTGAACCGTTCGTGTGTCAGCCTCGTGCATACCGGTAAGACAAAGCTACGCCGACTGTGAGGACAGAGCATGAGCGAAACCACCCCACTCACCCGCCGCACCCTCGTCTCCCTCGGAGGCGCGACGGCACTAGGCGCGGGCGTGCTCGTGCTGTCCGCCTGCACGCCCGGCGGAGGCTCCGCGGATACCGCTGAAGGGTCAGGCGGGTCGGGCGGGTCGGGCGCATCCGGCGGGTCGGTCAAGGTGTCCCTCGCGTCGATCCCCGTCGGCGGCGCCGTATCGGCGAAGCTCGGCTCCACGCCGATCGTGGTCTCTCAGCCCAAGGCCGGCTCCGTCGTCGCGTTCAGCGCGGTGTGCACCCACCAGGGTTGCACGGTGGCACCACAGGGCTCGGAGTTCGACTGCCCGTGCCACGGCTCGCGCTTCGACGCCGCGACCGGCGAGGTGCTCGGCGGACCGGCGCCCAAGCCTCTGCCGAAACTCGACGCCACCGTGTCGGGCGACACTGTGACCGTCTCGAACTAGGGGCCACCGTGGAGGTCAACGGTCTCCCGCTCCACGTTCTGCTCGTGCACTTCGTGGTGGTGCTCGTGCCGCTCGCCGCCCTGTGTGCCGTCGCGACGGCGGCCTGGCCGGCGGCACGACGCCGCCTCGGGATCGTGACGCCCCTGCTCGCGCTGGCGAACCTCATTCTGGTGCCTGTGGTCACGGATGCGGGCGCCTGGTTGCAAGCGCGCGTGCCGTCCACGCCGCTCATCGAGCAGCACGCCACTCTCGGGCTCACCCTCTACCCGTGGACGATCGCCGTCTTCGTCTTCACGGCCCTGCAGTGGGCGTGGTTCTTGTTCTTCGACCGGCCGTCGTCGCCGCGCCGGCCGTCCGCGGTCGTCCGGCGCGTGGTGCTCGTGGTGCTGATCGTCGTCTCCGTCGGGCTGGCGGTGGGTTCGATCGTCGACGTGGTGCTGATCGGCGAGGCGGGCTCGCGGGCGATCTGGGAGAACTCGTTCAGCCCGACACCCGTGAAGACGCCGTAGTTCGGGCTACGGTTCTGTCGCTCAGCCGCGCTTGGTGAACTGCACCGGCTCGTCGAGGTAGGGCGTCCAGGCTTCGCGCTCGTGGTCGTTGATGCGTCGCGGCCGTTCGCTCGCCGCATCCACCAGCACGATCGTGGTCGCTGCGCGCGTGTACAGGATGCGGGACTCGGCTCCCTGGGGCGACCACACCTCGTAGCAGACCTCCAAGCTGGCGCCGCCGAGACGCCCGAGCCACAGCTGGATGTCGAGCGGCTGCCGCAGGTACGGGATGGGCGCCAGGTACTCGATCTCCTGGCGCGCGATCAGCGTGAGCGTGTCGGCGCCCGGGCGGCCGTCGAGCACCGCCGTGCTCGCACCGACGGCCTCAGCCACATCTTCTGTCACCCAGAACGCCTGGATGCGCGCCTCCTCCAGGAGGCGCAACATCTCGGCGTTGTTGACGTGACCGTAGGCGTCGAGGTCGCTCCAGCGCAGCCGGGTCGGAACGTGCAGTCGCATCGGTGCGCCCCGCGTCAGTCGCGCGTCAGCTTGCGGTAAGCCGAACGGTGCGGCTTCGCCGCATCCGGGCCGAGGCGCTCGACCTTGTTCTCTTCGTACGCCTCGAAGTTGCCCTCGAACCAGTACCAGTTCGCCGGGTCTTCCTCGGTGCCCTCGTAGGCGAGGATGTGCGTGGCGATGCGGTCGAGGAACCACCGGTCGTGGGTGATGACCACGGCGCATCCGGGGAACTCGAGAAGCGCGTTCTCCAGGCTGGAGAGGGTCTCGACGTCGAGGTCGTTCGTCGGCTCGTCGAGGAGCAGCAGGTTGCCGCCCTGTTTGAGCGTGAGTGCCAGGTTCAGCCGGTTGCGCTCACCACCGGAGAGCACACCCGCCTTCTTCTGCTGGTCGGGACCCTTGAACCCGAACGTCGACACGTAGGCGCGGCTCGGAACCTCGACCTTGCCGACCTGGATGTAGTCAAGGCCGTCGGACACGACCTCCCAGAGCGACTTGTTCGGGTCGATGCCGCCACGGGACTGGTCGACGTAGGAGATCTCGACCGTCTCGCCGACCTTGAGGTCGCCGCCGTCGAGCGATTCGAGGCCGACGATCGTTTTGAACAGCGTGGTCTTTCCGACACCGTTCGGACCGATGACGCCGACGATGCCGTTGCGCGGCAGGGTGAACGTGAGTCCGTCGATGAGCTTGCGGTCGTCGAAGCCCTTCTGCAGGTTCTTCGCGTCGATCACGATCTGGCCGAGACGCGGTCCCGGCGGAATCTGGATCTCTTCGAAGTCGAGCTTTCTGGTGCGCTCGGCCTCGGCGGCCATCTCCTCGTAGCGAGCCAGACGCGCCTTCGACTTCGCCTGACGGCCTTTCGCGTTGCTGCGCACCCAATCGAGCTCTTCGGACAGGCGCTTGGAGAGCTTCGCATCCTTCTTGCCCTGGACTTCGAGACGAGCCTGCTTCTTCTCGAGGTACGTCGAGTAGTTGCCCTCGTACGGGTACAGGTGGCCGCGGTCGACTTCGGCGATCCACTCGGCGACATGGTCGAGGAAGTACCTGTCGTGGGTCACGGCGAGAACGGCGCCGTGGTACTTGGCCAGGTGCTGCTCCAGCCACAGGACACTCTCGGCGTCCAGGTGGTTGGTGGGCTCGTCGAGCAGCAGGAGGTCGGGCTTCTGCAGCAGCAGCTTGCAGAGCGCGACACGGCGCTTCTCACCACCGGAGAGGCTGGTGACCGCCCAGTCGCCCGGGGGGCAGCGCAGCGCATCCATCGCCTGCTCCAGCTGGGAGTCGAGATCCCACGCGTCGGCCGCGTCGATCTGCTCCTGCAGGGTTCCCATCTCGGCGAGCAGCGTGTCGAAGTCGGCGTCTGGGTCGGCCAGCGCGGCAGAGATCTCGTTGAACCGGTCGACCTTGGCCTTGATCTCGCCGACGCCCTCCTGCACGTTCTCCAGAACGGTCTTGTTCTCGTCGAGCACCGGCTCCTGCATGAGGATGCCGACCGAGTATCCGGGTGTCAGCTTCGCGTCGCCATTGCTCGGTGTGTCGAGCCCGGCCATGATCTTGAGGATGGTCGACTTACCCGCACCGTTCGGGCCGACGACACCGATCTTCGCCCCCGGAAGGAACGACATGGTCACGTCGTCGAGAATCAGCTTGTCGCCCACCGCTTTGCGGGCGCGCACCATCGAGTAAATGTATTCGGCCATGGGATCAAGTCTATTGGCAGCGCGCGCACGACCCGTGCGTCAAGGATTCCGCCGCTCGCGAATCCCGGTGTGCGGCGGAGCGAGCGTGACTGCTCGTGGCGCGCCTGGCTGTTCTCGGAAGGCGGCCGGCCCCTGCGGTCCGTCGAGTGTGGCCGCTCCTGTCGAATGTGGCCGCGCCGGTCGAGTATGGCCGCTCCGGTCGAGTGTGGCCGTTCCCGTCGAGTGTGGCCGTTCCCGTCGAGTGTGGCCGTTCCCGTCGAATGTGGCCGCTCCGGTCGAATGTGGCTGGCACAGCGGGCACAGTCGACCGCAGCGGCCACACTCGCGAGTGAGCGGGGTCGGAGGCGGGACCGAACGCGTCGGCGTGACCCTGTCGGGGCGCCATCCCGACGAATGTGGCCCTTCGCGGCGAGCGCGAGCGTTGCGACCCTGACGAATGTGGCCCTTCCTGTCGAGGGTGGCCGCTCCGGTCGAATGTGGCCGGCACAGCGGGCACAGTCGACCGCC
>NZ_JBHVYL010000025.1:30813-55185 GCF_042880955.1 Leifsonia sp. NPDC058292 | reverse complement strand
CCCCGCGGGCGTGCCCCCCCCGGGGTCCCCCCCCGCCGTTCCTCCCCCGGGCCGGCGGGCGTGTCGGGACCCTTCGACGCGCGAGCCCGCGAGAACGCAAGAAGCCCCGGTCAGCAAGAACATCTGACCAGGGCTTCCGTGGTGCACCCCCTCGGACTTGAACCGAGAACCCACTGATTAAGAGTCAGTTGCTCTGCCGATTGAGCTAGAGGTGCGTTGCGATTCGTTACCCGAACCGAGGCTCAACATTAGCATCAGTTTCGGCGCCTTCGCCAATCGAGCGACCCGAGGGTCGAGACGACCGAACGCGACGCCCGCGACCACCTAACGGGCTGCCCGCCTGCCCGCCGATCGGTAGGCTCGTGCCGTGACCTCCGACACCTCCCTCGCCGACGACCTGGCCCTCGCTCTCCGTCTGGCCGACGCCGCCGACGCCATCTCGATCGACAAGTTCCGCGCGCGCGAGCTGCACATCGACCTCAAGCCCGACCACACCTACGTCACCGAGGCCGATCTCGCCGTCGAGCGCGCGATCCGCGAGGTGCTCGCCGCCGAGCGGCCCGGCGACAGCATCCTCGGCGAAGAGTTCGGAACCGACGGAGACGCGCGCCGGCAGTGGATCATCGACCCGATCGACGGAACGGCCAACTATCTGCGCGGAGTGCCTGTGTGGGGAACGCTGATCGCGCTCGCGGTCGACGGCGTTCCGGTCGTCGGCGTCGTCAGCTCCCCCGCCCTCGGCAAGCGCTGGTGGGCGGCGAAAGAAGCGGGCGCCTGGCTCTCCGAGAACGGTGGCGAGCCGCGTCGGCTGCACGTGTCCGCCGTCGCCGACCTGGCCGACGCGTCGCTCAGTTTCCAGAGCATCGCCCAGTGGGATGAGGCCGGCTACCTCGACCGGCTCGTCGCACTCACCCGGCAGGTCTGGCGTGATCGGGCCTACGGCGACATGTGGTCGTACATGCTGCTGGCCGAGGGCCTCGTGGATGCGGTGGGCGAGTTCGACGTGAAGACCTACGACCTCGCCGCACTCATCCCCATCGTCGAGGAGGCGGGCGGCCGGTTCACCTCGGTCACGGGGGACGCCGGCCCCGGTAACGGGAGTTCCCTGGCGAGCAACGGACACCTGCATGAGGCGCTGCTGAAGGCACTAGCCTGAGCCTCGTGATGACGAGCACTCGCCGCCGGCGATCGATCTTCGTGGCGACAGCCATCGCCCTCGCGGCGACCATGGGGCTGAGCGGCTGCGTCCCCTTCCTCGATCAGCTGCGGGAGGGCATCCGGGAGCGTCAGTCCCAGTCGCCCTCCACCGCGGCGCCCACGCCGGGCGATGACGGCAGCTCGCCGGGGGACGAGACGTCCGACGGCGTCTACACCGCCAACGAGGAGCTGCTGGTGGGCGATTGCGTCAACGACCTCTCCGACAGCGCGGACGGCTACGGCATGCCGGTCGTCGACTGCGAGACGCCGCACGACAGCGAGGTCTACGCCATCGCCTCGCTCGGCCACGGAGACTACCCCGGCGAAGACGAAACGGATGCGCTGGCCGAGACCACCTGCCACGACGCCTTCGCCCCCTACGTCGGGGTGTCCGCCGATGTCGCCGTCGTCGACTGGTCGTACTACGCTCCCGGCGACGAGGAGTCGTGGAACGACGACGACACCGTGATCTGCGTCGCGTTCATCGACGAGGAACAGGCCACAGGCAGCGTCAAGGGAACGGCACAACGGCGCGACGAGCAGAACTCCTGACTCGGCGCGCCGCGCATCCGCCACGCCTCACAGCGTCGCGATGACCTCTTCGAGCTGATCGTAGCCGTCGGTCATCCCCGACTCCATGCCGGAGGAGACCATGCCGTCGCGGGCTTCGAGCGTCGGATACACGGCGTGCCCGACCAGCCGGCTGCGGCCGCCCTCGAGGGGCTCGAACCTGATCGACTCGATGCTCACCACATCCGGGAATCCCTCGAACTCGAAGGTCTGGATGGCGAACTCGTTGTCGCGCACGACGTGGAAGACGCCGCGAAAAGCGTATTCGCCGCCCTCGCCGTCGCGGTGCACGTAGCGGTAGCCACCGCCGGTGGAGAAGTCGAACTCCTGCAGATCCATCTCATACCCGCGCGGTCCGAGCCAGCGCTTGTAGAGTTCCGGCTCCTTGTGGGCGCGGAAGACCAGTTCGACGGGGGCGTCGAATTCGCGGACGAAGTCGACGAACGGCAGCCCCTCAGGGGCGGTCACGGTCAATGCGTTCTTGCTCATGGTTGTTCCTCATTCCTTGTGGGTGCTTTGTGGTGCGCTGGGTTCTCGTGCGCTGGGTCGTTCTTCGTCGGTGCCCGTCTCGTCCAGCTCGGCGAGCACGGCATCCAGCGAACGGAACTGCTGTTCGAGGATGAGCCGGTACCGGTCGATCCAGGCGGTCAGCTCTTCGAGTCGCCCCGGGTTCAGGTGCACCGGGCGCCGCTGGGCATCTTTGGTGCGCGTCACCAGCTGGGCCTCCTCGAGCACGTGGATGTGCCGCGAGACGGCCTGAGTGGTG
The DNA here is from genome assembly GCF_042880955.1 of Leifsonia sp. NPDC058292. Classification (NCBI taxonomy): domain Bacteria; kingdom Bacillati; phylum Actinomycetota; class Actinomycetes; order Micrococcales; family Microbacteriaceae; genus Leifsonia; species Leifsonia sp. NPDC058292. The sequence continues at coordinate 52,652 of NZ_JBHVYL010000025.1, read as the reverse complement.
ATCTCGAACGGTTCGGCGAGCTCGTTGACCGTCGCCGGGCCGCGGCTGAGGCGCGCCACGATCGCCCTCCGCACCGGGTCGCCCAGTGCTTGGAAGGCCTTGTCCAGGTTGCCTTCGTGCGCCTCGTCAGCCTGCATGATCAACTTTCTTCTTTATCAACCGATCTGTTGGATACAATAGATCGCCCGCCGAGCCGTGTCAAGGGTTCCTGAGCGGCATCCGGCGCAACTAGGTTGGTCAGGGTGACCACACCATCCGCAGAACCGCTCGTGCACATCGCGAACTTCCGAATGGACTTCGGCCGCACCACCGTCATCCGCGACCTCTCGTTCGACATCCAGCGCGGGGAGACGTTCGGTTTCCTCGGGAGCAACGGCTCGGGCAAGACCACGACCATCCGGGCCCTGCTGGGCATCTACCAGCCGACCGCCGGCACCCTCCACATCGACGGCCGGCCGTTCAGTCCCGACGCCGGCGAACGGCTCGGGTATCTGCCGGAAGAGCGCGGACTGTACAAGAAGGAGTCCGTGATCGACGTCATGGTCTACTTCGGCAAGCTCAAGGGTCTCGGCAAAGAGAAGGCGCGGCGGTGGTCGCGGGACTACCTGGAGCGCGTCGGTCTCGCCGAGAAGGAGAAGATGCGGCTCGACAAGCTCTCCGGCGGCCAGCAGCAGAAGGTGCAGCTCGGCGTGACGATCATGAACGACCCCGAGCTGCTCATCCTCGACGAACCCACCAAGGGCTTCGACCCGGTCAACCGCCGGCTGCTCATGGACATCATCGACGACCAGAAGAAGGCCGGCTCGACCGTGATGATGGTCACCCACCAGATGGAGGAGGTCGAGCGGCTGTGTGATCGCGTCATTCTGCTCAAAGACGGCACGGCGCGCGCCTACGGCACCGTTCCTGAGGTGCAGGAGCAGTTCGGCGGCACGATCATCCATGTCGACGACGACGGCATGATTCCCTCCTCACCCGCATACACGGTGCTGTCGGATGCGAACGGGCATGCCGAGCTCGAGGTGCCGAACGACGCAGACGTCAGCGCCATCCTGCAGAACCTGATCGACGCGGGGCTGCACGTCAGTCGGTTCGCCCCGACCCGCAAATCGCTCGACGACATCTTCGTCGAAGTGTACGGAGCCGAGAACAAGGAGATCGACTGATGTCACGCCACAACCTCGGCACTGTCGTCGCGTTCGAGTTCCTGCGCACGATCACCAAGGGCCGGTTCTGGATCGCCACCCTGTTCGTGCCGGTCATCCTCATCATCGTGTTTCTGCTCGTTTTCGCCTCGAACAGCTCCACCAGCAAGTCGGCGGCGGCGCAAAAGGATGCGCACTTCTCGTTCGAATACACGGATGCGTCCGGACTGGTCGACGAAGCAGTCGTCGAGAAGCTCGGCGGCGCCGTCGCGACCGACGACGCCGCGGGCATCGCCGCAGTGAAGGGCGGCGAGATGGAGGCGTTCTTCGCCTATCCCGCCGACCCGACCAAACAGCCGATCAAGGTCTACGGCGCTGACAGCGGCGTCTTTCAGAACGGCAAGTACTCGTCGGTCGCGGAGTCCATCCTGACCTCGAGCGTCGAGAGCCGGGTCGACTCGCCGCAGTACACGGCGATCCTGCAGGGCGAGGTGTCTTCGAACACCACGACGTTCACAGACGGCAAGGTGGCCGGCGGCTTCAATGCAGTTCTGCCCGCGCTGCTGTTCCTCGCGATCTTCTACATCGTGATCCTGCTCCTCGGCAACCAGATGCTGAACTCCACGCTCGAGGAGAAGGAGAACCGCGTCACCGAGATGATCCTCACCACGATCAACCCGACGAGCCTGATCCTGGGCAAGGTTATCTCGCTGTTCATGATCGGCATCGTGCAGATGCTGGTGTTCGCGCTGCCGACCGTGCTGGGCTACCTGTTCTTCCGATCTCAGCTGAACATCCCCGAGTTCGACCTCAACGCGTTCGTGTTCGACCCGCAGCAGATGATCGTCGGCGCGCTGATCCTGCTCGGCGGCTTCTCCCTGTTCACAGGGACCCTCGTCGCCCTGGGTGCGGTGATGCCGACCGCGAAAGACGCCGGCCCGATCTTCGGCGCGCTCATGGTGCTGATCTTCGTCCCCTTCTACACGATCACGCTGATCATCAGCGACCCGAACGCGACGATCGTGCAGATCTTCACGTACTTCCCGTACTCGGCCCCGGTTACTGCCCTCTTGCGCAACGCGTTCGGAACGCTTCCCCTCTGGCAGGCGGTCATCATCATCGTCGAACTGTTCGTACTGTCGGCGATCGTTCTGCGAGTGGCGGTGCGCCTGTTCCGCTACGGTTCGATCGAGTACACGAACAAGGTGAAGATCCGTGATGTGCTCGGGCGGCGCTCCCCCACGACGGCCGACACCGCCGCCGAGCGCTGATGCGGGCGGTCACGGTTCCTCACCCCGGTGACGCGCACGTTCTCACCGTCACCGATGTCGCCGAGCCCGCACCCGGCGACCGCGAGGTGCTCATCCGCGTGACCGCCGCCGGCGTCAACGGCGCAGACTTGTCTCAGCGTCGCGGCCACTACCCGTCCCCGCCCGGAGCCCCGCCGTGGCCCGGCCTCGAGGTCTCTGGCGAGGTGGCAGGGGTCGGCGCGGCGGTCACCGAGTGGACCGTCGGCGACCGGGTGTGCGCGCTGCTCCCTGGTGGCGGCTACGCAGAGTACGTGACAGCGGATGCGGGGCTCGTCCTGCCCGTGCCGCCTGGGGTCGATCTCGTGGAGGCCGCCGGCCTCCCGGAGGTCGTCGCGACAGTGTGGTCGACCGTTTTCCAGCTCGCCGAGCTGCGTTCGGGCGAGACGCTCCTCGTGCACGGCGGGTCGAGCGGTATCGGCTCGATGGCGATCCAGTTGGGCTCCGCTTTCGGCGCTCGAGTCATCGCCACGGCGGGGACGCCGGAGAAGACCGCGTTCTCTCGCGGCCTCGGCGCCGAGATCGCCGTCGACTACAAGAGCCAGGACTTCGTCGAGGTGGTGAAAGACGCGACAGACGGTCACGGCGCCGACGTCGTTCTCGACATCGTCGGCGGCGACTATCTCTCCCGCGATCTGGACGCACTCGCGGTGGGTGGCCGCATCATGTCGATCGCCGACCGCAGCGGCGGCACAGCGTCGATCGACGTCGGTCTGCTCATGCGCAAACGCGCCCGCATCTGGGGAACGACGCTCCGAGCGCGACCCTTGAGCGAGCGTGTGGCCATCATCGCCGCCGTGCGGGAGAACGTCTGGCCGCTGCTCGAAACCGGGCGCGTGCATCCGGTCATCGACTCGGTGTTCCCCCTCGTCGACGCCGCCCAGGCGCACCTGCGCATGGAGTCATCCGCGCACCTCGGCAAGATCCTGCTCCAGGCGCGCTAGTCGGAGGCGGGAATCCCGCGGGCATGTCGTCGCACCACGGTGTCGATCATTCCGGCAAGTGCCGCCCCGATCGTGTAGGCCGCGAGGTCGGACCACTGAAACGTGCTCCCGACCACGAGCGACGCCCCGGGGATGCTGCGCGACAGCGCCGCCGGAACCGGCGTCAGCTGCAGCAGTTCGATCAATGCGCAGAAACCCAGTGCGATGGAGGCGGCCCCGAGCGACGGCAGGCGTGGCGCCACCAGCGCGACCAGCACGAAGATCAGGGCAGCGTAGAGCGCGTCCCCGGCGAATCCGGCCACGGGCCCAACGCCCACTGCGTGCACCGCCAGGCCCGCCACAAGGATGCCCGCCCCGGCACCGCCCAGCACCATCCGTCGCGCTGTCTCACGCCTCATGCCCTCGACACTATGACGCGGGCGGGGAGCCGAGCATCCGTCGCGAGAAGTATCCGTGTCGCTCCCGGGTCGCGCGTCGGCGCCGCGTCAAGCCCGCTTGATCGACCCGTTCAGGAAGGGCAGCCAGGGCGCGCGGTACACCAGGGAGACCGTCTCACCCTCGGCGACGACAGCTTCGGCCGCACCGAACCGCCACATCCGATTGAACAGGAAGACTTTGACCTCGGTCGGTCCGTGCTCGGCTGCCTGCCACGTGCCTGTCCCCCACTGGGCCGGATGCCCGTGGCCGCCGAAGACCACTGTGGGCTTCGGATACCAGCCGATCGGCGGTTTGCTCAGAGTGAGCTCGATGCGACGCGGCGGCGGAGTGGTGTCGGGCACAGGGACAGCTTAGGGAGTGGGAGGATCGACGTATGAGCGATTCCTCCTCGGCGCCCTCCGACAGCGCCCTGTTCTCCCTGCCGAAGGCCGAACTCCACCTGCATATCGAGGGAACGCTCGAGCCCGACCTGGTGTTCGAGCTCGCGGGCCGAAACGGCGTGTCGCTTCCGTTCGCCTCGGTCGACGACCTGCGGTCGAAGTACGAGTTCAGTGACCTTCAGTCGTTTCTCGACCTCTACTACGCGACCATGGATGTGCTGCGCACCGAAGACGACTTCGCCGAGCTCACCCGGCGCTACCTCGCGAAGGCGGCCTCGCAGGGCGTGCGGCACGTCGAGCTCTTCTTCGACCCGCAGGCGCACACCACTCGCGGCGTGCGCCTTGAGACCGTGGTCGACGGCATCGGAGCCGCGCTCGACGAGGCAGAGCGAGATCTCGACATCTCCAGCGGCATCATCCTGAGTTTTCTCCGCGACCGCCCGGCAGAGGATGCGGAGGCGACACTCATGGCGGGTCTCAGCCGTTCCGAACGCATCATCGCGGTCGGTCTCGATTCGGCCGAGGTCGGAAACCCGCCCGGTCTGTTCGAGGATGTGTTCGCCCGCGCTCGCGACGAGGGCCTCCGCGCGGTGGCCCACGCCGGCGAGGAGGGCCCGCCCGAGTACATCATCGAAGCGCTCGACCTTCTCCAGGTCGAGCGGATCGACCACGGCATCCGCGCGATCGAAGACCCGGCGCTCGTCGCGCGCCTCGCCGCCGAGTCCATCCCGCTCACCGTCTGCCCGCTCTCGAATGTGCGCCTGCGCGCCGTGCCTGTGCTCGCCGACCACCCCATCCTGCGACTCGACGCCGCCGGCGTCGCCGTGACCGTCAACTCCGACGACCCCGCCTACTTCGGCGGCTACGTCGGCGACAACTTCGTCGCCCTCCGTGACGCTCTCGGCCTCACCGCCGACGACGCCGCCCGCTTCGCCCGCACCTCGATCACCGCATCCTTCGCCTCCGACGACCGCAAGACCGCCCTCCTCGCCGAACTCGACGCCTGGCGCGGCTGACCCCGCTTCCTGCCGCCCCCTTCCTCCGCCGCCCGCCCTCACGAGGGGCGAGTTCTCGCGAGCCACACTCCCCCGCAGCCCGCAACATCTCGCCCCTCGTGCGGCTTGCGTGAGCGTCAGCCCCGTAGGACCTCTGGCGTAGACGGGAACCTCATCCCTAGTGGGCGCTGTTGCGCTTCGGCGGAACTGATTTCGCGACGAGCGCGACCGTCACCTGGCTCTCGCGTGAGTTGTCACACCCCGTCCCCTCGTGGACGCCGTCAGGAAAGGTTGTCGTAAACGAGTAGAAATTTGTCGGGAAGACGTAGCCGACAGTATTCCTCCGCGAGAGCCAACGATGCTGTACTAGCTTGAAATCATGCTCCAGGTAGGCCCAAGGCTAAAGTGCTGGCAGCCGTCCCTGCCGCGTGGGGAACATGCCGTGGCATTGTGGCCACTCGACGCTTACGTGCTCGCCCGTCTCACGCTTCTAGGCCGCGAGCTTACGAAGATCGTCCGCAAGTTGCTGAATCACTGACCGATCGAATCCCATTCGCGTGCCGTATTCCCACTCTTCAATTTCTTCGAGGGTGGCAAGAAGCATGGCGATGTACGCGGCGAGCTCGCGCTCGTCTAGTCCGAGAACGACTGTTCCGCGAGGTATTTCGCTCATTTCGCGATGACCTCCCTCGAGTCGCCTGGCGAGGATCGAGTGCGGCCACGCCACCGCAGGGTGAGCTCCTATGATGGCGTCATAGGCCTCATTGAGGGCGATCTGCCAAGTCGCCGTTTCCCCCAACGTGACGCCGATTCGATCTTCGAACTCTGCGTGCGGAATCTCTTCGCGCGCTTCGCGCACGCCGCCCAAGAGAGCACGAAGGAGATCTGAAGTACCCAAGACGGCCACTTGGGATTCGGCTCCCTCGAGGTCCTGGAGGATGGCGTCGGATCCTTGCGAAAAGCTGTTGGGATTCATCCGTAGTATGCGCATGTTGTCATTTCAGATTGAGGAAGTAATCGTAGCCATCTTTCGGCCGAAAGGCCGTTCCGCGGTCCGCGTTCTGAGGGTCAAGAAGGACCACGACTCCGTCCTTCCAGAATGCAGCCCTGTCGCCCTGGAGCTGGCGGACTTCACCTGTCTTAATTGTCTTCTTGATGAGGACGATAAATTGTTCTCGGGTCGAAACACCAGGAAACTCGCCGCGCTTGATTACGTGTTTTCCGAATGCATGGCCATTAGCAATATCTTCGGCTGACTGTACAGCCGCCCCGCGGAATGCCGCGAGAGCGCGCTCACTTCCGAGGCCTTTGACTCCCTTGAGGAGCCTCGCTGCGCCCGGGCCCCCGAGAAGCATCATTAGGACGTTGGCGGCGACCCGGCCTGTGCCCTCGCCTGCGTATCCGTCCCAGTGGTCGGCGGCGATGAAGTCACCCCACATGGATTCGACCGCGCCCCACGGGTCTTCAACGATCGTCCCGATGATGTCGCCCCAGAGGTCGACGAAATAGGCTTCCCACCAGGGTTTGCCGTCGCCGAACCAGTCGTCGAACACATATTTGATCGGGAGCATGTCCCAGACCCCGACGAGCGTGTCCACGCCTTGGAGGATCACACCCTCAACGAACCGGCCCGGGAACTGGACCACTTGGTCCCACCATTCGATGCCCGGCTTCTCGCCCGATGTCTCGCGCGCAGCGGCGCGAATCTCGGCGGCGACCTCATCGCCGATCTGCGTGAACCGGGTCAGCGCGGTTTGTGCGCGGCTCTGCGCTGCCAGGAGACGCGTTGCACCCGGATCCGTGAAGGTCGGCACGACCGACCCAGGTGATCCGGCTTGCGCGGCCTGCGCAATACGTATCGCGTCGGCATGCGTTTGCGTCGCAGTCGCGGTGGCGCGATCGGCGTTCGCCGCGTCTTCGATCGCTGCTTCGATCTCAGCGCGGGCGGAGATGAAGGCGTTCTGATAGCGCAGCATCGCGGTCGCAGCACGGTTGAACGCGACCGGCGCTTTTCCGGTGCGAGCGGTCTCGCGGGGCACGAACGACCCCCAACGGGACGCTGCCTGCCCGTGCCAGGCAGGCAGCGACATAGACTGCCAGGCGTTGGTCACTGCACGCGAGGGTCCGATACCGGCACCAACTGTCTCCAACGCCTTCGAGATCGTAGACGGATTCCCCGGCAGCACCGACGCGACCGATGAGCTTCCCGTGATCATCCGCCATCTCCGAGCCCGGCAGCGGCATGCGCCAGGAGCGCGTCCAGGTGCTGCGTGTCGGCAGCCGCGGTGTTCAGCAGGCGAGCTGCCTGCTGGGCAGCCTCATCGCGTAAACGCAACTCACCGGACCATGCCGAACGAAAGCTCTCGAGCGCGGCAGCAACTTCGGCATGTCCGATGTCCCCGCCGGCGAGAGCGTGAACAGGGTGAGTGGCGATCGCCCTTCCTATCGTGGATGCGTTGGTGGCGGCATTCCGCAGTTGTTGCGGCGAGCACTCGAATGTACTCATTCAGTTCTCCCTGGCTCGAAAACCGGCTCCGTGGGTTCGCAGCCGATGCTGCCGTCGGGCAGCAGTTCGAGGTTGATCGCGATGGGTGGTGCCCCGTGTGCAAGCGGCGGGGGCGACTGACGAGCACTGAGGTCGACGAGCACGCCGTGGTCAGTGCCAGGATCGATGGCGGCATACCTGGCCCGGACTGGGAGGCCGAACAGCTTCTCCCCCGTGAGCCGAACCCAGTCGTATCCGTCGCTCGTGTCAGCCGCATCGACCTGCCCGGTATCCACCATGAATCGGGCGAGATTTTCCTGACAGGAGAAGACTGGACTTACCAGTCGCCGATTCACGGTGAACACCGGTGCGCCGAAGTAGCCGGGACGATTCAGGTACAGCTCGCTGAGGTCGAAGAGCTGCCAAAGCTTGTCTGGATCGGTCAAGCCCCGGCTCCATAATCGCGCGAACTCCACCAGCAGTGGCGTCTTGCGATCGTCGCCCGGTAGACGCGGCTCGTCCCTCTCAGGGACCGGCCGCGCCGCGCCGCTCGGCGGCATGCTCCCGTGGATCAGTTGATCTTGGATGCGATCTGCGAGTCGAGGTCGCGCATCGCGTTCGCGGTGCCGGTGAGGAACTGCTGGATCTCGTTGAGCTGGGCGATCAGCGTGTTGGCGCTGGTCGTGTACTTCGTATACGCGTCGTTGAACTTGCCCGACGCCTGGTCTGTGACGAAACCGGAACTGACGAGGTTCTGGATCTGGTTCTGCATGCTCTGCAGCTTGGTCGTGATCTCTTCACGACCCGAGCCGAGCTGTGTTGCTGCGGTCTCGATCTCGCTGTAGCTGACCTTGATGTTCGACATAGAGTGCCCCCTTCAGAACGGACTTTCGAATTGCGTGAAACATTAGCGTGATAGTTCAAATATACGCAAGTGATATGTTTCAAGAGGCCGATACAAGCCACAGCTGTCTGCGTTAGGGCCTTGAGGGGAGGTCACGTGAAGCTCCGGGTTTCCGTGATGCAATACACCGACGACGTGCACAAAGGCACACGGGATGTGACGGTGACGTTCGACGCCACATCCACGGTCGGCGCTGTGGCGGGTGCACTGGTGCGAGGCGGCGCCGGGCATCCACGGTTGATGCAGATCGCCGTGCAACGGCGTGCGCCGTTGACGCTCCGCGTGGCCTACCCGGACGGGAGCACCCTCATCCTCGATGCGGGTGATCCCGCCGCCGCCGCCGGCCTGGTTGCCGGTGCGGAGATCGAACCCGTGCTGGAGGCATCCCCTGGTCCGGGTGAGCGCGTGAGGCCGCCGGTCGCCACGATCACAGTTCTCAGCGGGCCGCAAGAGGGCGCGCAGTTCATCGCGATCGACGCGGAGACGGCCGTGGGGCGGGATCGGGCGAACAGGATCGAACTGCACGACCCGGAGGTCTCTCGCCGCCATTCGGTGCTGCGTCGGGTCGGCACGGTGGTGGAGATCGAGGATCTGGGCTCTGCGAACGGCACGGCCCTTGTGGATGCGGACGGGACCGAACAACCTCACCGAACGATCGTCGCGACCAGCGGAACGGTCGTCGCCTTCGGGCCGATTCGGGCGCGGATCGACGTCGGGCCGCCGCCGACGCCGGAGTTGCGACGGCCGCGTGTCGCGCCCTATCTGCAATCCCCACGGGTCGACCCCGTGTTCGCGCCCGATCCACTCGAACTGCCGGCGCCGCCGGACCCGCCCGAGCCTACCCGCTTCCCCGTGATCGCGATGGTCGCACCGCTGCTGATGGGCACGGTGCTGTATCTGACCACGAGGTCGGTGCTGAGTCTGGTCTTCGTCGGTCTCTCACCGCTGATCATGATCGGTTCGTGGCTCGACAGCCGTCTCAGCCGACGCAAGACCACGCAAGCGAAGGTGAAAGAGTTCGAGGACGGTCTCGCCGCGGCCGAGCAAGAGCTCCGGGCGAACCTCGTCGAAGAGCAGGTGTCACGCGAGGCGGAGACTCCTTCGGCTGCCGCCCTCGCCGCCCTGCCCGCATCCCGCGATCGCCTGCTCTGGTCGCGACGACCGGAGCACCGATCGTTCCTCGAGTTGCGACTGGGAACGGCCACCCTCGACAGCCGGAAGAGTGTCAGGCTGCCACAGCGGGGGAAGATTTCCGCCGAGCGATGGGAGCAACTCACCCGCCTCCATGAGCGCTTCGCACGCATCCCCGGAGTCCCGCTGCTCGAACGCTTGGACCGCAGTGGCTCGCTGGGCATCGCCGGGGAGAGGTTCTGGGCGTCGTCCGCCGCACGGGCCGTTCTGGTCCAGCTTCTTGCGCTGCACTCCCCCGCCCACCTCGTTTTCACCGCGTTCGCAGAGCCGGCTCAGGCCGAGGAGGACTGGTCCTGGCTGAAGTGGCTTCCCCATGTCGACTCGGCGTACAGCCCCATCACGGCACCGCATCTCGCGGACGACGAGCGCAGCGCGGGCATTCTGCTCACGGCTCTGGAAGGCCTCATCGCGGGGCGTCGGACGACCGCGAGCGCGGGCACGGTGCGATCGCGGTTGACGGGTGACGCGGCGAACGCCGACGAACGTCTCGCGCCCGCAGAAGCCCGGCCGCACACTCCCGCGGTCGTCGTGCTCGTGCTGACCGATGCGGTCGCCGACCGAACACGACTGGTGGGCCTGGCGGAGGACGGCGCCGACGTCGGCGTACATGTGATCTGGGTCGCGTCGGAGTTGGGCGGTGTTCCGGCAGCCTGCCGAACCGTCATCGAAGCGCAGCCCGATCACTGGCGCGTCCACCTCGTGCGGCAGGGTGAGCTCGTTGCGCTGACCTCCCTGAACGATGTCGGGCTGCCTGCTGCGGTCACCTTCGCCCGGGAACTCGCGCCGATCGTCGACGCGGGAGCCCGGGTGCTCGACGAGAGCGATCTGCCGCGCAGCGTCGGCCTCGCCCAACTGATCCCGGGAGACATCCTCGGTTCCAGCGACACCATCCTGGAAAGCTGGCGACACAGCGGCAGTCTCGTCTCGGAATGGGCCGCGGGCGCCGAACGGGAAGCTGTTCGCCTCTCCGCGATCGTCGGGCAGGGCAGCGCCGGACCGGTGCACATCGACCTCGGAACCCACGGGCCGCACGCCCTGGTCGGAGGGACCACCGGATCCGGGAAGTCCGAATTCCTGCAAACCTGGATCCTCTCGCTCGCCGCCAACATCTCCCCCGACCGGCTCACGTTTCTGCTGGTCGACTACAAGGGCGGGGCTGCCTTCGCCGAGTGCGTGAACCTCCCCCACACGGTCGGCCTGGTCACCGACCTCAACACGCACCTGGTGCGCCGCGCTCTGACCTCCCTGCGCGCCGAACTCCGCTACCGCGAGGAGCTGCTGGCGGCGAAGGGGGCGAAAGATCTCGTCACGCTCGAACGACGCGGCGACCCGGATACGCCTCCCGCACTGATCATCGTGATCGATGAGTTCGCCGCCCTCGTCAACGAGATCCCCGAGTTCGTCGACGGGGTGATCGATGTCTCCCAGCGCGGCCGCTCCCTCGGGCTGCACCTGGTCATGGCCACCCAGAGGCCCGCCGGCGTGATCAAGGACAACCTGCGCGCGAACACGAACCTGCGCATCGCCCTGCGGATGGCGGATACCGCCGACAGCAGCGATGTGATCGGCGTCGCCGATGCGGCGCACTTCTCGCCCGACACCCCTGGACGCGCAGCGATCAAGGTCGGCGCCGGGCAGCTCACCCACCTCCAGACCGGGTATCTCGGTGGTCGCTCCGACGCCGAACACCAGGAATCCGTCGACATCCGGGATCTCGGCTTCGGTGAGCACGCACCGTGGACTCTCCAGCCCGAAATGCAGCGCTCATCCCCCCGCCGGCAGAGGGCACCGCGAGACATCGAGGTGCTCACCGACAACATCCGCCGCGCGGCCGCGACGGCGGGTACGAAGTCACCCCGAAAACCTTGGGTGGACCACTTGCCGGATGTGCTTCCGCTCACCTCGGAACCGATCACCGCTTCCGCGAGCGGCCGGCACCCCACGGAGCTCGTCGTGGGGCTGGTGGACGAGCCGCACCTGCAGCGGCACTCGACCTGCACCATCCCCCTCTCCGACGTGGGGAACGTCGCGATCTACGGTGCCGCCGGCACAGGCAAGACCACCGCCCTGATCACGCTGGCAACAGCGGCGATCACTGTCGACCCACACACGCAGGTCTACGGCATCGACAGCGCGGGCGGCCATCTGACCTCGCTCACCGTGCTGCCGAACACCGGCGACATCGTGCTCGGCGACGAACGCGACCGTGTCATCCGCCTGCTCGGGCTCATCAAGAACCTGATCTCACAACGATCGGAGACCCGCACGGCGACACCGCCGGTGCTTCTGCTGCTGGATGGGCTCGCCTCGTTCCGCGACGCCTACGAGCACCGCGGCGGAGGCGCCGACGCGTTCGCCGACCTCATCGAGATCGCCGGCGGCGGACGCAACGTTGGTGTGCACGTCCTCCTGGCCGCCGAGCGCTCGAACGCGATGCCCGCCGCATTGGCGTCCAGCGTTCCCGAACGTTTCTGCCTGCGCCTCACGGCAGAGGCGGACTACCAGGCCATCGGCATCACCTCCGACGCGCTCAAAGACGCTGGACCCGGCCGGGCGCTGCGGATCGGCGACCACGCAGAGGTGCAGCTGGCTGTGCCCGGCGATGGATCCGACACCGCCGACACCGAGGCCGCGCTCTCCGTACTCGCCGAGGCGCAACGGGCGCGCTCGATCCCCGAACCGGGTGCCATCCCCGCGATCCCCACCGTTCTCCCCCGGTCCGCCATCGCCCGGGCGAGACGCACGCCTGTGCCGTTCGCAATCGACACCATCAACCTGGGTGGCGTGAGCGTTCCCGACCAGGGTTTCCTCCTGGTCACCGGTCCCGCCGGCTCCGGACGCACCACCACCATCCGGTCCCTCCTCGAAGCTCTTCAGGAAGGGTCCGCCGCAGACTCAGTCGATGCCATCTTGATCGCACCCAGCCGCTCTCCCCTCCGCGACCTACCCATCTGGAGTCGGATCGCCGACACCCCGAAGACCCGCGACGCGCTGATCGGCTCCCTCGCGTTGGCTCTCGGCGGCACCGCCCTGCCCGCGAGCACCGGTCTTCCGCTCCTGCCCCTCATCGGGCAAACGCGGACGCCGGAACCGGAGACCGCTTTCGCACCCGAGCCAGACCCGGTCGACTTTCCCCTCGCGGGCAAGCGCGGAATCGTCGTGGTCGAGGACATCGGCGGATTCGACGGCTCAGGCAATGAACAAGCCCTCTCCGGCCTGCTCAAACTCCTCCGCCGAAGCGACCACACCACCATCGTCGAAGGAGAGAACGCCACACTGGCCACCGTCTGGGAGCTCGCGAGCCCGCTCCGCGGCGCGCGCTGGGCTCTCGCCCTCCAGCCCGACGCGAACGATACCCCGAGCCTGTTCACCACGGCATTCACCCACGCCAAACGCGCCGACTACCCGCCCGGCCGCGGCTACCTCATCGAGAACGGACGCCTCACGGGCATCCACGTCGCTCTGCCGGACACCTACTGAGCTGCGGCAGACGGTTCGTGCACGCTAACGCTCGTGAAGGCGCGACGCGCGATGCGCGAGGGGCAAGTTCTTGTGACCTCACCCGCGCCTCAGCTCGCATCTTCTCGCCCCTCGGCGGGGTCGAAGCCGACGGCCCACGCGCTCGTCAGGCAAGCGCCAGGCGGTGGGCGCCGAGGATGCGCGACAGCGGAACTCAGCAACACGTGACAGCGACCTGATGGTGGAGATGGGGGGAATCGAACCCCCGTCCACTGCTGTGGTCATATGCCTTCTACGGGTGTAGCCAGTACAAGCGTTCTACTCGGCTCCGGAATTTGCCACTGGCACCTAAACCGACGAGCCCAGTCTCAGTTGAAGTCCCTCTACGCCCTCAGACGAAACGTAGAAGCAATCTCTCTAAATTACGCCAGGATCCGGGTAGAGAGCATTCCCGGTCTGACGGTCTCTATAAGTTGCGAAGAACGAACTTACGCCGCGAGGGCGAAGTCTGCCTTGGCAGAGACAGTGCGGTTTGAATTGGCACTTATTGTTTTGCAGGCATCGTTTACGAGATAAGCCTGCATCCTCGACCCGCTTCTCACAATCTCGCAGACAATGTCGAAACCGATCATCCCCATGTGTCGGCTGTGAAGCCGGGTCGCTGTCACGCGCTGTTGAGTTGTTTCAGATGCAATCTCACCACGAATGGCGAGCTTTCAATCATACAACATCGAGAGGCCGCGATCTATGCCACGATCGATGGATGGCCGACACGATCATCACCGTTCAAGGCGAGTACGAGCTGCACCAACCGGCCGAAAGAGGCACCGTTCGGCTGACGGTCGCCTACGACGGCGCGCACCGGGATGAGGTGCTGGCGCGCACGACGCAACGTCACGTCGCGCTCACGAGCGAGCTCCGCGACATCCACGATCCGCAGTCAGGACCCGTCACGTGGTGGGCGTCCGACCAGCTGAGGGTGTGGGGCGAGCGGCCCTGGAATCAGGACGGCAAACAGCTTCCCGTCGTGTTTCACGCCCAGGTCGGCGTCGACGCGAAGTTCAGCGACCTTGCCGCTCTGTCCGACTGGGTCGGAGTGGTCTCGCTGCTCGACGGCGTCACGGTGACCGGCATCACCTGGGCGCTGACGGAGGCACGGATGCAGACGCTCGTGCAGGAGGCGAGGCGCCGGGCCGTCGAGAACGCCGTTGCGAAAGCGACCGTGTATGCGACGAGCCTGAAACTCGGCAGCGTCAGGCCGCTCGCCCTGAGCGACCCGGGGATGCTCGGCGACGTCTCCTCGCCCGGGCAGCCGACTCAACCTCTGTTCGCTCGGGCGGTCTCCGCCGACCTCGGCGGTGGAACACTGGCACTGAAGCCCGAAGACATCACCATCGCGGTCCAAGTGCACGCCCGGTTCGCGGCATCCTGAGCGCCGTCGCCTGAACACGCGCGCTGCGGGCTGCGGGCTGCGCGCTGAATCCGTCGGCCTCTTGGTCAGGCGGGCTCGACCAGCACCGAGCGGAGTTTCGCCAACTCGATCTCATCGAGGCCGGCACCCAGCAGGTACTGCCGCACGCCACCGCGCTCGCGATCGATGAGGTCGAGCACGGATTCGAGGGCCTCGGGCGGGCTGCCTCCCATGATCACCCGGAGATCGGGCGTGATCTCCACCCCGTGGCTCCCCACGAGCTCGAGCATCTTCTCGAGCCACGGCCCTTCGAGGTTCCCCTGGGTTGCGGCGTAGTCGGCGACGACCGTCGCACGATCGACGCCGACGGCGAGCAGCGCGAGCGCGATGACGATCCCCGTGCGGTCTTTGCCGGCCGTGCAGTGGACGAGGACGCCGTCGTCGCCGGTGTCCGCGATCTCTCGCAATGCCGTGACCACCACATCCGTGTGCTGCAACACGATCTTGGCGTACAGGTCGGCGAGCGTCGCCCCGATCGTCGCCTGTGAGGCGCCGGAGCCTTCGAAGACGGGCAGCCGCAACACCTGGACATCGAGACCGTCGAGGTCGTCGGGCAGCGCCTCGACCTCGAAATCGTCACGGAGGTCGATGACGACCTTCACCCCGAGATCGCGCACCTGCTGTTTTCCGGCGTCGCCCAGGGAGTGGAGGCCGTCGGAGCGGAACAGCTTGCCCGAGCGGGTCACTCCGCCATCCACCGGGTATCCCCCGACGTCGCGGAAATTGTAGGTGCCGTTCACGGCGATGCGGGTGGTGGTGCTCGTCATGCCCTTAGTCTGCCACCCGGCTGTCACTCGCCGAGGTGGTTCCGGCTCGACATGGCGCGGTCGGCCTCGCGCTTGTCTTGACGCTCGCGCAGGGTCTGTCGTTTGTCGTACTCGCGCTTGCCCTTCGCGACCGCCAGTTCGACCTTCGCCCGCCCGTCGCTGAAATAGATCTGCAGCGGAACGATCGTGTACCCGCCCTCTTTCACCTTGTTGTGGATCTTGAGGATCTGCGCCTTGTGCAGCAGGAGTTTGCGCTTGCGGCGGGGTGCGTGGTTGTTCCAGGTGCCCTGTGCGTACTCGGGAATGTGCACGGCATCCAGCCACGCCTCGCCACCGTCGACGAACGCATAGCCGTCGACGAGGGATGCGCGACCGGCCCGCAGCGACTTCACCTCGGAACCCGTCAAGACCAGGCCGGCCTCATAGGTGTCTTCGATGGTGTAGTCGTGGCGGGCTCTGCGATTGGTGGCCACCACCTTCTGGCCACGTTCCCTGGGCACAGCGCTCTCCTGACAGATTCGACGAATTGATGCCCGACGCGCGCCAGGCAGCCATCCAGTCTATCCGACTAGACCTTCAGATACCGGCTGATCGCGAAGTTGGCCGAGACCGCGGCGAGCACGATGCCCACGAGCAGCAGAATCGGGGCGACGACCAGCGCATCCCCTTCGGTCACGAAGTTGATCGACGGTATTCGCGAGGCCAGATAGCCCTGCACGAAGACCCCCACGATGGCGTACACCGCTCCGGCCGCCAGCAGCGATCCGATCAGTGCGGCGAACACGCCCTCCAGGATGAACGGCGTCTGGATGAACCTGTTCGAGGCGCCGACGAGCCGCATGATGCCGAGCTCTCGCCGTCGGGAGAACGCCGACAATCGGATGGTCGTGGCGATGAGCAGCGCGGCCGCGACGAGCATCAGGGCAGCGATACCGATGGCGGTGAAGCTCGCCGAGTTGAGGATCTGGAAGATCTGGTCGAGGTAACTCCGCTGATCGACGACGCTCTGCACGCCGACCGCACCCGAGAGCGTCTCGGTGAGAACCGCCGATTGACTCGGGTCTTTGAGGTTCACCCAGAACGTCGGAGGGATCATCTCGGGTGTGACGAAGTCGGAGATCTGGTTGCCCTTGAACTGCTCCTTGAACTGCTCGTATCCCTGCTTCTGGTCCTGGTAGTAGAACTTCTGGATGTACGGAGCGAGTTCCGGCGACTGCAGCTGAGCTTTCACAGCCGCGATCGTCTGTTCGTTGGCCGAGCCGCTCTCGCATTTGTCGGAGTCGATGCACATGTACACCGCGACCTGGGCGCGGTCGTACCAGTACGTCTTCATCTGGCCGATCTGCATCTGCAGCAGCACGGCGGTACCGACGAAGGTCAGCGAGATGAACGTCACGAGCACCACGGAGACGACCATGGAGAGATTACGGCGGAGGCCGTTGGCCGCCTCCGCCCAGATCAGACCGAATCTCATTTGGTCGGCCCCACATTCTGCTCGCCGGTCTGGTCACCGTCGGCGCGGAGTCCCCGCAGGTCGAGGTTGGCCGTGAAGTTCAGGTGGTCGGGAAGCTCTTCGCTCGCCGGAGGTTGCTGCGGCGGCTGGGTTTGCGCCGGCTGCGGCTGCTGCGGCGCGACCGGCACGGGGCCTGTCACAGGAGCCTGGGGGTTCGAGGTCGGCACCTGCGGCCGGGTCATCGGCGCCGCGTGCTGCACATGCTGCTGCGGTGCGAATCTCGACTCCGACGGGGCGTACACAGGCTCGACGGGAGCCGGAGCGGGGGCCGGGGCGGATGCGGATGCGGGGGCCGAGATGGGTGCGGGTGCGTAGGCATCCGGCATCCCCGACGAGGAGGGAACGCGGGCCGCCGACTCATCGTCGACGACCTGGTTGGCCGTCGGGATGGCGGCGGTGAAGCCGTATCCACCGTGACGCTCGTCGCGCACGATCTGGCCGTTGACCAGCTCGATCACGCGTCGCTTCATCTGGTCGACGATCGCGGCCTCGTGGGTAGCCATCAAGACGGTGGTGCCGCCGGCGTTGATGCGCTCGAGCACCGCCATGATCCCCGCGCTGGTCGCGGGGTCGAGGTTGCCCGTCGGCTCGTCGGCGAGGAGCACCTGCGGCTTGTTCACCACTGCGCGGGCGATGGCCACGCGCTGCTGCTCACCACCCGACAGTTCGTGCGGCAGACGCTGGGCCTTGCCGTCGAGGCCGACCATCTTCAGCACGTCGGGAACGGCCTCCTGGATGAACCCGCGCGACTTACCGATGACCTGGAGCGTGAACGCCACGTTCTGGAAGACGGTCTTGTTGGGCAACAGGCGGAAGTCCTGGAACACGACTCCGATGTTGCGTCGGAAGTATGGCACCTTGCGGCTCGAGATGGTGCCGAGGTCTTGCCCGAGCACGTGGATCTTGCCCTTGCTGGGCTTCTCCTCTTTGAGGATCAGCCGCAGGCAACTCGACTTGCCCGAGCCGGACGCACCGACGAGGAAGACGAATTCTCCGCGCAGCACTTCGAGGTTGATGGCGTTGAGCGCCGGGCGCGTGGTGCCCGAGTACTGTTTGGATACGTGTTCGAACCGGATCATGACCTCTAGAGACTAAGCATCCCCGGGCCAAACGCCGGTAAGCGACATGCGCGAGTCGCCGAGCCTGGACGCGCACCGAGTGAACGCTCGGCGTCGCGATTCGCCCTAAGCGTCGGCTTTCTTGCCCGCGCGCCAGCGGATGCCCGCCGCGATGAAACCGTCGAGGTCGCCGTCGAAGACGTTCGAGGGGTTGTTCACCTCGAAGTCTGTGCGAAGGTCTTTCACCATCTGGTAGGGAGCCAGCACGTAGCTTCGCATCTGGTCACCCCAGCTTGCGGTGATCGTGCCCGCCAGCTCCTTCTTGGCGGCGGCCTCCTGCTCGCGCTGCAGCAGAAGCAGCCGGCTCTGGAGCACTCGCATCGCCGCGGCGCGGTTCTGGATCTGGCTCTTCTCGTTCTGCATCGAGACGACCGTGCCTGTCGGGAGGTGGGTGATCCGCACCGCGGAATCCGTGGTGTTGACGGACTGGCCCCCGGGGCCCGACGAACGGAACACGTCGACGCGGATGTCGTTGTCGGGGATCTCGATCGACTCGGTCTCCTCGATGAGCGGGATGACCTCGACCGCGGCGAACGACGTCTGGCGTTTGCCTGCCGAGTTGAAGGGGCTCATCCGCACGAGCCTGTGCGTTCCGGCCTCGACGCTGAGCGTGCCGAAGGCGTAGGGCGCGTCCACCTCGAACGTCGCCGACTTGATGCCGGCCTCTTCGGCGTAGCTCGTATCCATCACGGTCACCGGGTATTTGTGGTGCTCGGCCCAGCGCAGGTACATGCGAAGCAGCATGTCGGCGAAGTCAGCGGCATCGACACCACCGGCGCCGGCACGGATGGTCACCACGGCGGGCCGAGGATCGTATTCTCCGCTCAGCAGCGTCTGCACTTCGAGCTCACCGAGCGTCTTCTGCAGGGATTCGAGCTCGGTGCGCGCTTCCGCCGCCGTCTCCTCGTCGCCCTCGCCGTCGTTCGCCATCTCGATGAGCACCTCGAGATCGTCGAGACGCTGCTCGATCGAGGCGATGCGGGCGAGCTCGGACTGCCGGTGGCTGAGCGCGCTCGTCACCTTCTGCGCTCGCTCGGTGTCGTCCCACAGGTCGGGTACGCCGGCCTGCTCGCTGAGGTCTGCGATCTCGGCGGTGAGCGCATCCACATCGACCACGGATCGGATGTCGGAGAAGGTGGAGCGCAGCCCGGCGATCTGCTGCGAAAGATCGAGTTCAATCATGTCGCAGACCAGCCTACCGGGGACGCCTGCGGGCGACAGCCGGATCGTGCGTCAGTTGTAGTGTGTTAACGATATGACTTCCGACGAGCGCCCCTTCAGTTTCCGCGCTGTCGCACTCGCCGCCTTCCTTCCGACTCTGCTCTTCTCGATCGGCGAGGGCGCCATCATCCCGATCATCCCCATCGCGGCGGGCAACCTCGGCGCCAGCCTCGCCATCGCGGGCCTGATCTCGTCGATGGTGATGCTCGGCGAACTGATCGGCGACATCCCCAGCGGCTGGGTCGTCTCGCGCATCGGCGAGCGTACATCGATGATCTACGCCGCGATCGTCGCGATCGGCGGCGTCGTGGTCTGCCTTCTTGCGCCCAACTACTGGGTGCTGATGGGCGGCATCTTCCTCGTCGGGCTGGCGACGGCGGTCTTCGCCCTGGCCCGGCACGCGTTCATGACCTCGTACGTTCCTGCCCGGTATCGGGCTCGCGCGCTGTCGACGCTCGGCGGCATCTTCCGCGCCGGCTGGTTCATCGGTCCGCTGATCGCCTCGGCCGTCATCGCCGTCACAGGTTCGACGCAATCGGTGTTCTGGATCTTCATCGTCAGCTGCCTGGGCTCGGTCATCGTGCTCATCGCCCTGCCCGACCCGGAGAAGATGTTCGGCCCGAGCACGGTCGCCGCCGTCGAGAAGGGGCAGTCGCTGAGCGCCGGCGAAGAGGAGGCGGAGGAGCGCACTCGCGGACTCTTCCGCACCATCTGGTCGTTCAAGGGTGTGCTCGCGAGAATGGGCACCGGCGTCGCGCTGATCGGCGCGATCCGGTCGGCTCGAACGGTGATGCTCCCCCTGTGGGCCGTCAGCATCGGTATCAGCGAGTCGAACACCGCGCTCATCATCGGTATCGCCGGCGCCATCGATTTCGGCCTCTTCTACGCGAGCGGTCAGATCATGGACAGGTGGGGCCGGATGTGGAGCGCCCTGCCGTCGATGCTCGGCTTGAGCGCCGGCTTCCTCGTGCTCGCGTTCACGCACGACCTGCCGTCGAACATCGCCTGGTACATCGGGGTGTCGATGTTCCTGTCGGTGGCGAACGGCATCGGCTCCGGCATCATCATGACCCTGGGCGCCGACCTCGCACCGAAGGATCAACCTGCGCCCTTCCTCGGCGCGTGGCGCTTTGCCGGCGATGCCGGCCAGGCCGCCGCTCCCCTGCTCGTCTCACTCCTCACCGCCCTCGTCTCCATCGCGTTCGCGAGCGGCGTGGTGGGGATCTTCGGGCTCGTCGGCGCCGGGATGCTCGCCCGCTACATCCCTCGCTACGTGCCGAAGCGCCCACGTCCTGCCTGATCCGGAATAGTGTCGGGTCGACAGCGGTTCCGTTTCATGCAAACGCATGGAAAGAGACAGGACGATCATGGCGAACACTCTCGAACTCGGCATCGACACCTTCGGTGATGTGACGAACGGCCCCGACGGGCAGCCTCTCCCCTACGGTCAGGTGCTGCGCAACGTCGTGGAACAGGGCGTGCTCGCCGACCAGGTGGGGCTCGACTTCATCGGCGTCGGGGAGCACCACCGCGAAGACTTCGCCGTCTCGGCGCCCGAGGTCGTGCTCGCGGCGATCGCCGGCCGCACCGAGAACATCCACCTCGGCACCGCCGTCACCGTTCTGAGCTCCGACGACCCGGTGCGGGTGTTCGAGCGCTTCGCCACGCTGGACGGCGTTTCGAACGGCCGCGCGGAGGTCATTTTGGGCCGCGGCTCGTTCATCGAGTCCTTCCCGCTCTTCGGCTACGACCTCGCGCAGTACGAGGAACTGTTCGAGGAGAAGCTCAATTTGTTCGCCGAACTGCGCAAAGAGCAGCCGATCACGTGGTCGGGCTCGCTACGCGCTCCGCTCGAGAACCAGTCGGTGTACCCGCACCTGGAGAACGGGCCGCTGAAGACGTGGATCGGAGTCGGCGGCAGCCCGGAGTCGGTCGTTCGCGCCGCGAACTACGGTCTTCCCCTCATGCTGGCGATCATCGGCGGCGGCCCCGCACGCTTCCAGCCGCTCACCGAGCTCTACCACCGCGCCCTCGAGCAGTTCGAGCAGGATGCGGCCCTCCCGATCGGCGTGCACTCCCCCGGTTTCATCGCGGCGACGGATGAAGAGGCCAAAGAGACGCTGTGGCCCCACTACGAGGCGATGACCAACCGCATCGGCCGGGAGCGTGGCTGGCCGCCGGCAACCCGGGCGCGTTTCGAGCACGAGGCCGGAGAGGACGGCGCGCTGTTCGTCGGCTCGCCCGAGACCGTCGCGAAGAAGATCGCGTACACGACCCGCACTCTCGGCATCCAGCGTTTCGACCTCAAGATCAGCAACGGCACGCTCGGTCACGACGACCTCATGAAGGCGATCGAACTGTACGGCACCGAGGTCGCCCCGCGCGTCGATGAGCTATTGTCGTAGCCGCGCCACGGCGTGACCGCGGGAGTGGTGAAATTGGCAGACACGCAGGATTTAGGTTCCTGTGCTTTCGAGCGTGAGGGTTCAAGTCCCTTCTCC
>NZ_JBHVYL010000025.1:0-30715 GCF_042880955.1 Leifsonia sp. NPDC058292 | reverse complement strand
CCCGCACTTCGACTCCGAAGCTTCACGTCCCTTCTCCCGCACTTCGACTCCGAAGCTTCACGTCCCTTCTCCCGCACTTCGACTCCGAAGCTTCACGTCCCTTCTCCCGCACTTCGACTCCGAAGCTTCACGTCCCTTCTCCCGCACCAGAAGCGCAGTAGCACCAGAGGATGATCTTTCCCGGCGAGTGCACGATTCTTAGCGATTCCGCAGGGGCCGCTCGCTAAACTCGGGACATCCGCTCACCCGACTCCCTGGAGAATCTTGATTCATCACGCCGCCCTCATCCCGTGGCTCGACCCGCACGCCATCATCACCGGCGCGGGACCGTGGGCGCTGGTCGTGGTCTGCGCGATCGTGTTCGCCGAGACAGGACTCCTCGTCGGGTTCCTGCTCCCCGGCGACACCCTGCTCGTCATCTCCGGCCTGCTCACCCACACGTCGCTGGTGTTCGGCGTCGACGTCTGGTGGGTCGCCTTGGCGATCGCCTTCGCCGCCTTCCTGGGTGGTGAAGCGGGCTATCTCATCGGCCACAAACTCGGCCCGCGCGTCTTCGAACGCAAAGAGACCGGTCTCTTCAGCATGGAGAACGTCAACCGCACCAACAAGTTCTTCGAGCGGTTCGGTGCGCTCGCGGTCATCCTCGCGCGTTTCGTGCCCATCGTTCGAACGTTCGCCCCTGTCGCCGCGGGCGTCGGTCACATGAGCTACAAGAAGTACTCGCTCTACAACGCGGTGGGCGCGCTCATCTGGGGCGCCGGGCTCACCTACTTCGGCTTCCTCATCGGGTACATCCCGCCCGTCGCGAACTTCGTCGAGAAGTACATCGACGTCATCCTCATCGGCGCCGTGGTGGTCACGCTGGTGCCGACCCTGTTCCACTACTTCCAGTCGACGCACAAGGCCAAGAAAGCGGCCGCCGCCCGGGAAGCCGACCAGGCGAACGCAGACGCGGCGCACGACGACGCGGCGCTCGATCCCGCGGTCTTCGACAAGAAGCCCTCCGAGAGCTGATCGCGGCCGCGACCCTACTGGTGGAACTCGTCCTCGTGGGCGGCGTGCTCGGCAGGTTCCAGCTGGAACGTGGAATGCTCCACGTCGAAATGCTTCGACAGGCAGCCTGACAGCTCGTCGAGCAGGTCGCCGGTCTTCCCGGTGCGGAAGATCTCAGGCTCGACGACGACGTGCGCGGTGAACACCGGCGCCCCCGAGGTGATCGCCCAGACGTGCACGTCGTGCACGGCCACGACGCCCTTGGTGCCGCGGATGTGGTCCCTGATCTCGGCGACATCGGTGTCGGCGGGCGCCGCCTCGCTCAGCACGCGCACCACATCCCGCAACAGCACGTATGCACGCGGAACGATCAGGGCGGCGATCAGCAGCGAGGCGATCGCGTCGGCGGGGACGAAGCCCGTGACCATGATCACCACGGCGGCCACGATCACCGTCACCGATCCGATGAGGTCGCCCAGCACCTCGAGGTAGGCGCCACGCATGTTGATCGAGTGCTCGGCCGCCGGCCGCAGCAGAAGCAGCGCTCCCGCATTCGCCACCAGGCCGATCGCGGCGACGATGAGCATCGGGATGCTGTGCACCTCGCCCCCGCCGCCGCTCACGAGCCGCCCGATCGCCCCGACCGTGACACTGAGCGCGACGACGAGCAGGATCACACCGTTGATGAGCGCGCCGAACACTTCCGCGCGCTGGTAGCCGAACGTCTGGCGGTCGCTCGGCGGACGCGCTGCGACCACGGTCGCCATGAGCGCGATGATGAGCCCCGTGAGGTCGCTCAGCATGTGACCTGCGTCGGCGAGCAGCGACAACGAGCCGCTCAGCCACGCGCCCAGCACCTCGACGACCAGAACGGTCGCCACGATCCCGATCGCGATCAGGAGGCGGTTGCGGTTGGCGGCATGGCCGTGACTGTGACTCATCACCTCAACGGTAAGCACCGAGCGCCACGACCCGCCAGATCCGCGGGCTAGATGGGAATGAGTGCCGTTCTCATTCTCACGGCCGATCTCTCGTTCCGGCCAAGGCGGCGAGGGCGGGAACGGCCGCTGCGAAGGCACGGGCCCGATGGCTCTGGGCGTTCTTCACCTCGGGACCGAGCTCGGCCGCGGTCTGCTCGTAGCCTTCGGGGATGAAGATCGGGTCGTAGCCGTGCCCGTGCGCACCGCGCGCCTCGCGGGCGATGCGACCGGGCCAGGTTCCTTCGACCGTCGTCTCCTCACCCGACGGCGTCACCAGGGCGAGCGTCGCCGTGAAGTGCGCGCCGCGCGAGCCATCGGGCAGGTCGGCGAGCTGGTCGAGGAGCAGTCGCAGGTTCGCCTGGGCGTCACCGTGCACACCCGACCATCGCGCCGAGAAGATGCCCGGCGCACCGCCCATCGCGTCTACGCAGATGCCCGAATCGTCGGCGAGAGCCGGCAGACCGGTGTGCTGTGCCGCCGTTCGCGCCTTGATGAGCGCGTTCGCCTCGAAGCTGACGCCGTCTTCCACAGGCTCGGGCCCGTCGTAGGCCACGATCTCGAGGCCCGGCACCGCATCCCCGAGGATCTGCTGGAACTCGGCAGCCTTGTGCTGGTTGTGGGTGGCGAGCACGACGCGCACCATCAGCGGCCCTCCGCGAGCGCCTCGCCCTGGATGGCCTTCAGCGATTCGGCACCGCCGAGCGCGAGGTCGAGCAGAGAATCCAGTTCACGCCGATCGAACGGCGCGCCCTCCGCTGTTCCCTGCACCTCGACGAAGAGCCCGCGGCCGGTGACGACGACGTTCATGTCGGTCTCCGCGCGAACGTCCTCGACGTAGGCGAGGTCGAGCATCGGCGCTCCATCGATGATGCCCACCGAGACCGCCGACACGGAGTCGATGAGCGGTGTCGCGCGCTGGCCGATGAAACGGTGCTCCCGTCCCCACTCGAGGGCGTCGGCGAGAGCGACGTACGCTCCGGTGATCGCCGCGGTGCGGGTGCCGCCGTCGGCCTGCAGCACGTCGCAGTCGAGCACGATCGTGTTCTCGCCGAGCGCCTTCATGTCGACGACCGCACGCAGGCTGCGACCGATCAGCCGGCTGATCTCGTGGGTGCGGCCACCGATCTTGCCCTTCACCGACTCACGGTCCATGCGGCTGTTCGTCGACCGCGGGAGCATCGAGTACTCGGCCGTGACCCAGCCCTTGCCCTTGCCCGCCATCCAGCGCGGCACGCCGTTCGTGAACGACGCCGTGCAGAGCACCCGCGTGTTGCCGAACGAGATCAGCGCCGAGCCTTCCGCCTGTTTGCTCCACCCGCGCTCGATGGTGACCTCGCGCAGTTGGTCGGGGGTGCGCCCATCGGCGCGGGTGATGTCGGTCACGGAGTTTCTCCTGTCGTGGGGTGGTTCACTGCCGCGGGCCGGCTCACGGTCGCGGGATGTCGATGACGCCGGTCTGCACGAGGTCGACACTCGACACCTCAGGACCGATGAAGCGGTGCGCCAGCCGCAGAAAGTCTCCGGCGTCGTCGCCGGTGGCCTCGTAATGGATGGTGGGCGGGGCGGATGCGGTGCGCTCCAGACCCTGACCGACGAGTGTGCGGTACACGTCTTTGGCCGTCTCCGTGTCGCTCGAGACGAGCGAGACGCCCTCGCCCATCACATACGAGATGGCCCCCTTCAGAAACGGGTAGTGAGTGCAGCCGAGCACGAGGGTGTCGATGTCGGCGTCGCGCAGCGGCTGCAGATAGTCGGTCGTCACGCGCAGCACCTCGTCGCCACTCGTCACCCCGGCTTCGACGAATTCGACGAATCGGGGGCAGGCCTGCGTGAACAGACGGAGGTCGGGGGCTGCGGCGAACGCGTCCTCATAGGCGCGCGAGTTGATGGTGCCGAGCGTTCCGATCACCCCCACCCGGTTCGTGCGCGTCGCGGCGACGGCACGGCGGACCGCCGGCTGGATGACCTCGATCACGGGCACCGTATAGCGTTCGCGAGCATCCCGGAGCATCGCCGAAGAAGCGGTGTTGCACGCGATCACCAGCAGTTTGACGCCCTGCTCGACGAGGAGGTCGAGCACGTCGAGGGAGTACCGGCGCACATCGGCGATGGGCTTCGGTCCGTACGGCGAGTGCGCAGTGTCTCCGACGTACAGGATCGACTCGTTGGGGAGCTGATCGCGGATGGCGCGCGCCACGGTGAGCCCACCGACTCCCGAGTCGAAAATCCCAATCGGTGCATCGGTCACAAGAAGCCACATTACCGCGCCGCTAGGCTGAACCCGTGACCGGCTCATCCGCGCTCCTGACCGACCGCTACGAACTCACGATGATCGACGCAGCCTTGCTGAAAGGCACGCACGACAGGGAGTGCGTCTTCGAAGCGTTCACCCGCCGCCTGCCCGCGGGAAGGCGCTACGGCGTTCTCGCCGGAACGGGCCGGCTGCTCGACCTGATCGACCAGTTCCGTTTCGGTGACGCCGAACTCGAGTGGCTCCGCGAGCACGAGGTGGTGCGGGATGCGACCCTCGACTGGCTCGCCGACTACCGGTTCACCGGCTCCATCCGCGGCTATCACGAGGGCGAGGTCTTCTTCCCCAATTCGCCGTTCCTGATCGTCGACGCCCCGTTCGCCGAAGGGGTCATCCTCGAGACCCTCATCCTCAGTGTCTTCAACTACGACTCCGCCGTCGCGAGCGCAGCGGCGCGCATGGTCACGGCGGCGGGCGGGCGGCCCGTCGCCGAGATGGGCTCCCGGCGGGCCAACGAGCGGTCGGCCGTCGCGGCGGCCCGTGCGGCGTTCATCGCGGGATTCTCCGCGACCTCGAACCTGGAGGCCGGCCGCAGCTGGGGTGTTCCGACCATGGGCACCGCCGCTCACGCCTTCACTCTGCTGCACGACAGCGAAGAGGACGCGTTCCGAGCCCAGGTCGACGCCCTCGGCCCGGGCACGACCTTGCTGGTCGACACCTTCGACGTGGAGAACGCGATCGACCTCGCTGTGAAGGTTGCGGGCCCCGAGCTGGGCGCCGTTCGCCTCGACTCCGGCGACCTGCCGAACCTCGTGCGTCGCGTTCGGGATCAGCTCGACGGTCTCGGAGCGACGAAGACCAAGATCACGGTCACGAACGACCTCGACGAGTTCACCATCGCGGCGCTGTCCGCGTCACCGGTCGACTCGTACGGCGTCGGCACCTCCGTGGTCACCGGCTCGGGATACCCGGCGTCGGGCATGGTCTACAAGCTCGTCGCGCACCGCAGCCACGACGGGGACGGCGAGTGGATCTCGGTCGCCAAGAAGTCCGACGGCAAGGCCACTGTCGGCGGCCGGAAGCACCCCATCCGTCGTCACGACGCCAACGGGCGCGCCATCGCCGAAGCGATCCACATCGTCGAAGACGACGCGAGGCCGGATGACACCGGCCGCGACCTGCTCGTGCCGCTCATCACCGACGGCGTGGTACACCAGGAGCATCTCGGAGCCGCAGGCACGGCAGCGGCCCGAGCTCACCGCGAGAAGGCCATGTCGGAGCTCCCCGACCAAGCGTTCCGGGTCAGCCGTGGCGACCCGGTGCTGCCGACGATCTATATCCCGTAGCCGCGCATCAGTCGCCGCGCGTGCGCGGCCGATCGGGGTTCAGCAGCGAATGGTGCCTGCTGTAGGCGAAGTAGATGATCAGGCCGACGACGAGCCAGACGGCGAAGCGCAGCCAGGTCTCCCAGTGCAGCTGCGTGATGAGGAAGAGCGAAGCCAGAACGCCGAAGGCGGGAACGACGGGCATCCACGGCAGCCGAAAGCTCCTCTCGGCCGACGGCTTGGTGTAGCGGAACACGATCACCGAGATGCAGACCACGACGAAAGCCGCAAGGATGCCGATGTTCGTCAGATCGGCCACGGCTCTGATCGGAAGCACGCCGGCGAGAACCGCCGAAGCCGTGCCCGCGATCCAGGTCACCCGTTGCGGCACGCCTCGACGGTCAACGCGAGAGAACCATTTCGGCAGCAGTCCGTCCCTGCTCATCGAGAACCACACGCGGGTCACGCCGAGCAGGAACGTGAGCATGACGGTGAAGATCGAGAGAACGGCGAAGACCGAGATGATGGTCGCCACCACGGGCAGACCGACCCCGGTGAACGCCGAGGCGAACCCGGCCTTCGGGTCGATGTCGGTGTAGTTCTGCATCCCGGTGAGCACCAGTGTCGCGGCGACATAGAGCAGCATGGCGATGATCAGCGAAAGAATGATCGCCTTCGGCATGTGCTTCTTGCCGTCTTTCGCCTCCTCGGCGGCGGTGCTCATCGCGTCGTACCCGAACACCGCGAAGAAGACGGTGGCGGCTCCCGTGACCACGGGGCCGAAGCCGCTCGGCATGAAGGGGTTGTAGTTCTCGGTGTCGATGTAGAAGATGCCCAGCCCCACGATGAACAGGATCAGCAGGATCTTGATCGCGACGGCGACCAGCTCGAATCGGCCGAACGCCTGCGAGCCACGGCTCAGGAGCCACGTGACGAGAACGCAGATGAGGATCGCCGGGAGATTGACGATGCCTCCGGTCCCCTCGTCGGCCGTCGATGTCATCCACGCGGGCAGATGAACGCCGAACCCGGACAGAAACGCATCGACATACCCGGAGATGCCGATGGCGACGACGGCGACGATGGCGATGTACTCGAGGAGGAGGTCCCATCCGATGAACCAGCCCGTGATCTCACCCAGAGCCACGTAGCCGTACGTATAGGCGGAGCCGGCGCGCGGGATCATCCCGGCGAACTCCGCGTACGACAGGGCTGCGGCCGCGGAGGCGAGGCCCGCGATCAGAAAGGAGATCAGCACAGCCGGTCCGACGCCCGGGTTGTTCGGATCACCGTGGGCGACCAGCCCAGCCAGCGAGAAGATTCCGACTCCGACGATCCCGCCGACGCCGATCGCTGTCAGCTGCCAGAGGCCGAGGCTCTTCAAGAGCCCGCTCGAGCGACTCTCGTCCTCCATGTCGTCGATCGACTTGCGTCGAAAGACGGATCGCATCGAAGCATCTCCGGCCATGGGAACTCCTTCGTTCAGGGCGTCGAACTCACCCAATTCTGGTGGGTGGGGTCGGCGACGTAAAGTCAAAGATCCAGAATGGTACCGTTCAGCTGCACCGCACCTTCGGGTCGGTGTCTACTCGTCGCGCAGCTTCTCGTAGATCTCTTTGCAGGAGGGGCAGACCGGGAACTTCTCCGGATCGCGGCCGGGAGTCCACATCTTGCCGCACAGCGCCTTCACCGGCTTGCCCGTCATCGCGGACTCGAGGATCTGCTCCTTCTTCACATAGTGCGAGAAGCGTTCGTGATCGCCCGGATCGACGTTCTGGTTCTGCAGCAGCTCTTCGAGCTCGCGATCGAGGGTCGCCGTGCCGCCGCCGTCGGGGATGCCGCCAGGCTCGGAAATGCTCGCGTCGTACATCCTTCAAGTCTAGGTCGCTTGGGCGCTGTTCGCGTCGGCGGCCTCAGTCGTTGCGGTTGGCGAAGAACATCAGCTCGGGGCCTCGCTTGTCGAAGGCTCGCGCGCCGAGGGCGAGGCCACCGAACAGCGAACCGAAACCGATCACGACCGCTGCGATCGGCGCGACACCCAGCCACACCGGCGCAACGGTGAGGC
The DNA here is from genome assembly GCF_042880955.1 of Leifsonia sp. NPDC058292. NCBI lineage: Bacteria > Bacillati > Actinomycetota > Actinomycetes > Micrococcales > Microbacteriaceae > Leifsonia > Leifsonia sp. NPDC058292. The sequence continues at coordinate 23,101 of NZ_JBHVYL010000025.1, read as the reverse complement.
CCAGCACCAGGAACACGATGATCGGGGATGCGAGCAGCACGATGGCGAAGAAGCTCAGCGCCTGCACGAGGGCGGCCGACGCCCCGGAGGTCTGCGGTTGCGAGAACGCGCTGTCGCCGGGCTTGGTCGCAGGGTACGGGAAGAGCGCCGACGCCAGACTCGACAGTCCGAGCCCGATGATCAGGATCGCTCCGGAGAGTCCGGCGACCGCCGGCAGAATCGCCCAGTCGCCGAACACCGCGGCGGTGATGATCGACCCGATCGCCACCACGGGGATCCCGATCAGGATGGGCGGGAACATCCGGCCGACCCGGTCGGCGATCCCCCGCGTGCCGGACACGAGGTGCAGCCAGATCGCGGTGTTGTCGTACGCGACGTCGTTGTGGATGGCCCAGCCGAGGAACAGGCAGACGAGCGGCAACGGCACGAGCGACGCGTAGTGCGCGGGGATCCCGCCGAGGGTCAGAGCCACGATGACGGCGGCCGGCACCAGCGGGATGAGGATGAGCGACACCCAGTAGCGCGGGTCGCGCTGCCAGTAGGTCATCGAGCGTGCCGCGATCGCCGCGGTCGGGCCTCCGCGCAGTCGGGAGAACCAGCCGAGCCCGACATACGATTTCGCCTCAGCCTCGCGCGAGGGCGTGACGAGCATCTTCGACACGAGCGCCGTCCAGGCCAGCCAGAGGAGACCGACCGTGGCGAGCGCGATCAGCAGCTGCGCGAGGGCGATGCCCCACGCGCCCTGTGCGGCCTCACCGGGGACCGACCACGCGGCGCCGAGCGGCGTCCAGGAGAGCCAGGAGGCGAATGCGTCGAGCGTGCCGAGCCCGTCACGGCCCCAGTCGACCGTGACCAGCAGAACGACGACGGGCGCGATCAGCACGACGATCAGAATGCCGATGACCCCGCCGAACTCTCGCGAGCGCCGTGTGGCGAGGAGGAAGGACGCGACCGACGTCGTCACTCGCGAGGCGAGCACGCAGGTCGCGACGATCAGAGCCGCCGAGATCACGGCCAGCAGGATCGTTCCGGGATCACGCGACCAGGTGACCACCGTGGCCGCGGAACAGACGATGAGCACGAGCGACGGGATGCCGATGAGCGCGGCCAGCGCGAGCCCGGTCGACAGCTGCCTGTCCGGCATGCCGTAGAGCGAGAACTTGCGCGGGTCGAGCGTGTCGTCCACGCCGAAGATCAAGGGCAGGAGAACGAAACCGGCCACGACGATCGATCCGACGACCACCATGACGCTGTGCAGCGACTCCACGTCGGGGAGCAAGCGGGCGGCCACCAGCGCGCCGACGGCGACGACCGTGACCGCCAAGCCGTAGAGCAGACCCACCACGAGGCCGAACACCTGCCACGGGCTCCGCCGGAAGGCGTTGCCCATCAGCCGGAGCTTCAGTCCGAGAAACTGTGCAACCACTCCATGCCTTCCGCAGCCTTGCGTCCACCAGCCAGCTCGACGAACCGCTCCTCCAGCGTCTGCTCGCCCCGAACCTCGTCGATGGTGCCCGCAGCGAGCACCTGACCGCGCACGATGATCGCGACACTGTCGCAGACGCGCTGGATGAGGTCCATACCGTGACTCGAGAGCACGACCGTGCCGCCGGCCGCGACATAGCGCTGCAGGATGTCGATGACGTTCGCCGCCGACACCGGGTCCACCGATTCGAACGGCTCATCGAGCACGAGCAGCCGCGGAGAGTGGATCATCGCGGCGGCGAGCGCGATCTTCTTGGTCATGCCGGCCGAGTAGTCGGCGACGAGTCTGTCGAGCGCGTCTTCGATACCGAAGGCACGGGCGAGATCGGCCGAGCGTGCACGAACGGTCGTTGCGCTGAGACCCCGGAGTGACCCCGCATAGTGCAACAGCTGGGCGCCGGTGAGTCGGTCGAACAGCCGGAGCTTGTCGGGGAGCACGCCGATGGTGCGCTTGGCCTTCACGGGGTCGCGCCACACGTCGACGCCGTGCACCACCACCCGCCCCGCATCCGGGCGCAGCAGCCCTGTCACCATGGAGAGGGTCGTGGTCTTGCCCGCGCCGTTCGGGCCGACGATGCCGTACAGCGAGCCTTCGGCGACGTCGAGGGAGACCCCGTCGACGGCGACGGTCTCGCCGAATCGCTTGTGGAGTCCCGACAGCGACAGCACGCTCGGTTTCGGCGGTGCGGCAGGCGCCACGCGCTCTGCCGTCGTCACCGTCAGCGGTTCGGCGGCGGATGCGGCTGACGCCTTCTCGTCTGGTGACGCCGCCTTCTGGGTGCGGCCGGCGGGCTTCGTCGTGCGGGGCGCGCCTGACTTGGCGGCTGTCTTCGACGCGCTCGCGCGCGGTGTGCGGGGCGAGGCGCTCGTCGTGGTCGGCGTGGCCGCTGCGGCGGCAGTCTTCGCCGTTCCGGCCGCGGGGCGCCGCCGGGGCGCGCGCGCAGGCGCTTTCTGAGGTGTCGGCTCTCCGCCGCCGGTCTCCGATGTCATGCTCTCCCCCGTCGTCTCCCCCGTGCGCTCTCCTGCGGGCTCGGCCGTCGCCGCCTGGTCGGGCGTCCTCTCGGACTTCGGACCTTCGTCTGACGCGCGCTCGAAACTCACCCCGCTAACGTACCAAGCCCCCCGCGGCTACGGATACTCAGGGCGGCATCCGCGGTAACTCGCGCCTAGGAAAGTCCTGTGAGGAACATAACGACCCCACAACGACCCAGGTCAACCCCTGCCCCTCGAAAGGGTGCGCCGGTAGTCTGGCGGAGGCATAAAGGGGTGTCGATACCCGTAAGTGCGGGTGAACTCTGGACGAACGCTCTTCCAGATCCGACCGGAACGGTGGCACTGAGCCCATCGAGCCGTATCCGCACGGAACCCAAGGAGACAATTGTGACGACCCAGGTAGTGATTCTGGCAGCCGGCATGGGCAGCCGTCTCGGACGAAGCCTTCCCAAGCCGCTGACCGAGCTGAACGACGGCCGCACGATCATGCAGCAGCAGTTCGACAACATCCACGCGGCATTCGGCAAAGACGCCAAGGTCACGATCGTGGTCGGCTACAAGCTCGAGCACATCATCGAGGCCTTCCCCGACGCATCCTTCGTCTACAACGAGCAGTACGACCAGACGAACACGTCGAAGAGCCTGATGCGCGCTCTGCAGGCCTCGGGCAACGGTGGCGTGCTCTGGATGAACGGCGACGTCGTCTTCGACCCTGCCGTTCTCGTTCGCGCTGCCGCAACGGTGAACCGCGACCAGACCTTCGTGACCGTCAACACCTCGTCGGTCGCCGACGAGGAGGTCAAGTACACGACCGGTTCGGAAGGCTTCATCAAGGAGCTCTCGAAGACGGTCAAGAACGGTCTCGGTGAGGCCGTGGGCATCAACTACATCTCCAGCACCGACAAGCCCGCTCTGCTGCGCCAGCTGCAGCGCGTGGCCGACCAGGACTACTTCGAGCGAGGCATCGAACTCGCCATCGAGCAGGACGCCATGCTGGTGGAGCCGATCGACATCTCCGACCTCTACGCTGTCGAGGTCGACTTCGCGGAGGACCTCGAGCGCGCGAATCTTTTCGTATAGTCGAATGAGCCGCGTCGGCTAGGCGCGGCTGTCGATCAATACGATGGGTTCCGTGACCAGAACATTCTCCGAGGTGCGTCCCGGCCAGCGAACGAAGCTGGCGCGGTACCGGCACTCCCTCTGGTTGCTCACGAAGCGCGACCTGCGTGTGCGCTATTCGACGAGTGCGCTCGGATACCTGTGGTCGATCCTCGACCCGCTCGTGATGAGCGGCATCTACTGGCTCGTCTTCACGCAGATCTTCAAACGCGAGGTCGGCGAAGACCCCTACATCGTCTTCCTGCTGTCGGCGCTGCTGCCGTGGATGTGGTTCAACGGTGTCGTCTCCGACTCCACCCGGGCATTCCTGCGCGAGTCGAAGCTCATCCGTTCGACCATGATCCCGCGCACGATCTGGGTCAATCGCATCGTGGCCTCCAAGGGGATCGAGTTTCTGCTCTCGCTGCCCGTGCTCGTGATCTTCGCCATCTTCAGCGGCGCGAAGGTGAACATCGACATCGTGTTCTTCCCGCTCGCGGTGATCATCCAGACGGTGCTGCTGGTCGGCATCGGTCTCATCGTGGCACCCCTCGTCGTGTTCTTCCGCGACCTCGAGCGGGCGGTGAAGCTCTTCCTGAGGTTCCTCTTCTATGCCTCTCCCGTGATCTACAGCGCACGGAACCTCGAGCACCTGCACGTGCTGAAAGACCTGGCGGCCTTCAACCCGCTGACCGGTCTGTTCAGCCTGTACCGGGCCACGTTCTTCGCCCAGGAATTGGACTGGTATCTCGTCTCGACCAGTGCCATCGTCTCCGTGATCCTGCTGGTGATCGGGCTTCTCGTCTTCCGGCGCTGCGAAGCCGCCGTGCTGAAGGAGATCTGATGTCGTCGACCGTCGTCACCACGACTCCCGTGATCGCCGCGAGCGGGGTCGGCATCCGCTTCCGGCGAAACCGAGGCGGTCGCCGGCTGTTCAAAGACCTCTTCTCCTCACGCCAGCGCCGTTCGCGCCCCGGCGACTTCTGGGCGCTCCGCGACGTGAGCTTCGACGTGCAGCGCGGAGAGTCGATCGGTGTCGTCGGTCGCAACGGGCAGGGCAAGTCGACGCTGCTGAAGCTCGTGGCGGGTGTGATGCTGGCCGACGAGGGCACCGTGAAGGTCGCAGACGGCGTCGCACCCCTGATCGAGATCACCGGTGGGTTCGTGGATGACCTCACCGTGCGCGACAATGTGTATCTCACTGCCGGACTGCACGGGATGTCGAAGGCTCAGATCGACGAGCGGTTCGAGAGCATCATCGGCTTCGCGGAGATCGAAGACTTCATCGACACTCCGTACAAGCACCTCTCGAGCGGTATGAAGGTTCGCATCGCCTTCTCGGTGATCTCTCAACTCGAGGAGCCGATCATCCTGGTCGACGAGGTGCTCGCGGTGGGCGACCGCGGCTTCCGCGAGAAATGCTACCGGCGCATCGAGGAGATGCTCGAAGGCGGCCGAACGCTGTTCTTCGTCTCCCACAACGAGCGAGATCTGCGGCGTTTCTGCACGCGCGGCCTCTATCTCGACAAGGGCCGGCTCGTGCTCGACGGCCCTATCGACACCGTGCTCGACCTGTACAACCGCGACTACGGGGCCTGATTCGGCGCCGGCTCGCTCCCTCGCTCTCCTCCACAGGAGACTGACTTTTCGGGTTGTCCACGGGAGAAGCGCTTTCCGGTGGAATCGGGCGGTGGAGCGTCGGATGTGGTGGTTAGTTTCGAGGCATGGTTCGTAGTCGAGTTCTTCGTGGTCCATTGTCCATCGGCCGTCAGCGGCCCCTTGCCCATCGCGTTCCGTGGCGCGTCGATCGGAGCGCCCCGCCGGTCTACCGCCTGGTCAACGAGAGCGACGATGTTCTCCGTGGCGTGACGGTCTCCGTCTCCGGCCGTGCGCGGCTGAGCGTGAGCGCGCCCGCCGCCATCGAGCCGGGCGACGCCGTCGCCGCCACCGTGACCGGAACGGAGCTGGAACGGGACACGGTGCTGGTGGTGCGCTGGTTCCTGCCCGACGGTGACGAATACCTGTGGCACGTCAGCTTCTGAGCGGTGCGATGGATGCGCCCGGGCCGGTGTGTGAGCGCCGGCCCGGGGCCGTCTCCTCGACCCCTCGGGGCTCCCGGGCTCGCCGCGCTAGCGGTCTCCGCGTTCTCGCATGAATTCTGCTGCGGAGAGCACGCGCACGTTCGCGGGAAGCTCGTCGCCGCCGATGCCGGCGACCAGGAGCGCCGGATCGACACCCAGAACGCTCGCGATGCGAACGATGGTGTGGAGGCTGGGATTCGCGGTTCCACGCTCGATCTTGCCGAGATTGGTCACGTGCATCTGAGCCAGATCGGCGATGCTCTCCTGACTCAGTCCGAGCGAGGAACGGGCGGTTCGGATTCGTTCTCCGAGAATAGACGCGGCCTGGGAGTGTGGTTCAGCCATACAACATAACTACTGGTATGAACCCTTCTTTATCCAGAGCCGTGGTGCCTCAATCGTCGACCCTTGAGGCCCACAATACCCATAATGCAAGCATTCAGCCGGGCGACCTAGACTCGTGCACGATGGCGAAACAGCAGAAACCAGTCGTATCCGTCACCGGTGGTCCACAGCGGGGTGGCGATACTCCGCGCGTGGTCAACACGTCGATGGACAAGTTCCTCGCGATCCAGCGGCCGGCCGTGATCGCGCACCTGCGGAGCATCCGTCGACGCCACCCCCAGGCGACGCCCGCCGAACTGACCGTCATCCTCCAACGCAGGTATCTCGCTGCCGTGACGACGGGAGGCGCGGCCGTCGGAGTGACCGCCGTGATCCCCGCCATCGGCACCGGCATCACTCTCGCACTCTCGGGAGTCGAGACCGTGGCCTTCCTCGAGGCGACGGCGCTCTACGCGCAGTCGCTGAGTGAGCTCCACGGCATCGCTGTCGACGATCCGGAGCGGGCCCGTGCGCTCGTTCTCACGATGATGCTGGGCAAAGAGGGCTCCGACCTCGTGCGCCAGCTCGCCGGCCAGCTGTCGGGGTCCGGAGCGGGTCGCTCGGCCTACTGGGGAGAGATGGTCACGGCCAGCCTGCCCGCGATGGTGGTCGGACCGCTGGTCGACCGGCTGAAGAGCGCGTTCATCCGCCAGTTCGCCATCCGCGGCGGCACGAGCATGGTCGCACGAGCGATCCCGTTCGGAGTCGGAGCGGTGATCGGCGGCGCAGGCAACAACATCCTCGGCCGTCGCGTGGTGCAGAACTCGCGACTGGCGTTCGGGCCGGCTCCCCTCGAGTTCGCCGCTGCGCTCACACCTGCCGCTCGAACGGTTCGCGTGCGGCCGGAGGGCGGAAACATCGCGAGGCGCTCGCTGTCGGCGACGGCAGACGGGGCGCGCAGACTGGGCACCGGTGCAGGCGGCGCCGCGTCTCGTGCGGGGCGCGTCGTGCTCGCCGCGCTCCCCCACCGACGGAATGCCGAGACCGACGGCACCGAAGGTACCGAGCTCAACGACGCCGCGCCCGCCGACACCGCGCCCGACAGCACGCCGCCGAACAGCACCGACTGACGGTCAGACCACGGGAGGGCGACCGGCCCGGGTCATCCGCCACACCGTCGACCAGCGCAGCGGCCGACGCTCCCCCGGATCGCTGCGCCACCCCTCGACCCACCCGCCGAACCACGCCTTGAGCACCGCGGGCTTGCGGAACCAACGGAGCAGCTGGATGCCCGTCCACGAACCCACATACAGCGGCACCAGTACCGCCGGCAGGTTGCGACGCGCGAGCCACACCCGATTGCGGGCGTTCAGCCGGTAGTACTCGGAGTGCCGGGTCGGCGAAACAGCCGGATGGTTCGCGACGAGGTCTCCGGCGTACCAGGTGCGGAGACCCTGATCCCACACCTTCCAGGCGAGGTCGATGCCCTCGTGGGCGTAGAAGAAGGGCGCAGCCCATCCGCCGGCCGCGTCGAAGACGGCGCGCGGCATCACGATCACGGCCTCGAGCACCGAGAAGACGGCACTCGGCTGCGCGGGGTCGCCTTTGCGGATGCGCGGGATCCAGCGGCGCGGCGACTCCTTGCCGGTCGGATCCATGAGACGTGGCTGGATCATCCCCACGCTCGGGTCGCGTTCGAGGAGCGCGATGGCGTCGGTCAGGAACGTGTTCGACGGAATGAACGCGTCGTCGTCGAGGAAGAGCAGGATGTCGCCGCGCACGAGCGGGACGCCGGCATTGCGACCCGCCGGAATCCCGATGTTCTCTTCGAGGTGCAGCGTGTGCACCCCGTCGGGGAGGGACGGCTCCGCTGTCGCTGGGTCCCATCCGTTGCCGACGACCACGATGTCTGTGGCGACTCCGAGCTGCGCCTGCACGGAGGCGATGCCGTGCCGCAGATCGTCAGGCCGCGTTCCCTGGGTGAGAACGACGACGCCGACCTCCGGCTCAGCCACGAACCCGCTTCGACGCCATGATCGTCACGAAGTGCCCGACCAGAGCCAACAGGGCCAGCGGAACGAGAACCGCGAGAAGGATGCGGTCGGCCAGTTGATCGCCGATGAAGAGGCCGACGATGGCGAACACGAAGATGATGATCGTCAGCTCGACCGAGTGGTAGAGCCGGTGGAACGGCACGAACCGGGCGATGCGGCGAAGCTTCGCGATGGCGCCGTGCGTCGGTGCGTACTCGCTCTGCGTGTCGGCGAGCTTCGGCAGACCGGCGTTGGCCCGCGCCACACGCACCATGTCGTTGAGCGCCTTGTTGAGCACGATGATGAGCGCGAGCAAGGTGCCGAGGGTCGTCCAGAGGTAGTCCGCCGGCGCCTCGAACGGGAAGCCGGCGGCGCGGATTCCGAGCGCGATCGCGATGAGGGTCTCGGTCGAGTAGTGGCCGACGTTGTCGAGGAAGATGCCGGCCGGCGACGACGTGCGACGCCAGCGCGCGACCTCGCCGTCGCAGCAGTCCACGAGCATCTGCAGCTGCCCGAGGATGAGCGCGAGCGCTGCACCGCCGATGCCGGGGATGAGCAGGGAGGCAGCGGTCACCCATCCGGTCAGGATCATCAGACCGGTGACTCCGTTGGCGGAGATCGACGTCTTCAGCAGCACCCAGGTGAGGTAGGGCGAGAGGTTGCGCAGATAGAGGGATGCCGTCCAGTGTTCGGCGTTTCGGCGGCCTCGCACCTCCGGTGGCTGCGCGACCTCGCGCAGTTCGGCGATGGACCGAGGGCGCGCTCCGTGCGCGTCGCTGGAGGCGGACGACATGACTACCTTCCCGTGTGAACGGTGATGTTGCGGGTGAGGGAGAGATATCCGAGCACGAAGCCGATCCCCCAGCAGAAATGGATGCACGGCAAGACTACGAGAAACCAGAGGAACGAGCGAAAGCCGTCTCGTCTCCCCCACAGAAGAGCCGCGACGATGACGATGAGCACGTAGAAGGCCGGCGCTGCGAATCCGATCAGCAGCCAGGGCGCGGCGCCGACGGCCGCCTGCACGATGCCCGCGATTCCGAGGAGCAGTCCGATCGCCACGGCGACCACCATGACCGGCGGCGCGAAGTAGCGCACGCCGTTCGAGGCCGGGAAGCGACGCGCGAGCTCGCCTCGCCACACTCCGGTGGAGACGAACTGTCGGGCGAGCCGGTAGAGGTTGGGGCGCGGCCGATAGGTGACCTTGAGGCGCGGTGTGAACCAGACGGTTCCACCGGTGGAGCGCAGACGCCGGTTGAGCTCCCAGTCCTGACCGCGCTTGATCCCTTCGTCGAACAGGCCGACCTCGAGCAACCGCTGCCGCTGGAACACACCGAGGTAGACCGTCTCGGCCGGCCCGGCTTCACCACCGACATGGAGCTTGGTGCCGCCGAGACCGATGCGGCTGCCGTAGGCACGGGCGACCGCGCGCTCGAACGCGGTCGTGCCCTGCGCATCCATCAACCCACCGACATTGTCGGCGCCCGTGGCGATGATCGTCTCGACGGCGATGCGCGCATAGTCGCGCGGCAGCACGGAGTGCGCGTCGACGCGCACGACGATCGGGTACTGGGATGCGCGGATCGCGAGGTTCAGACCGGCGGGAGTGGAGCCCACGACGTTGTCGACGACGTGGATGCGCGGGTCGACGGCGGCGAGCTCTTCCACGAGCTCGGTGGTTCCGTCCATGCTCGGACCGAGGGCGAGTGTGACCTCGAACGGGCCCTCGTAGTCCTGGTCGAGCAGACTGTCGACGGCCGCTCGCACGTGGGTGACCTCGTTCAGAACGGGCATCACGTACGACACACCAGGGAGGGTGCGTGCTTCGTCCGGCATAGGGTCCATTCGTCGTTCGGGTCGGTCGAGCTTATCAGCCGAGGTCAGACGGCAGCCGGGAACGCACCCCACGAACGCCGAAGGCCGCCCCGCGAACGGGACGGCCTTCGGCACTTGTCAGAAGCGGGTGGATCAGCTTGCGGGAAGCGATCCGAGGGTGACGCTCGTGGTCTTGGTCTGACCGTCTCGCAGGTACGTCACGTCTGCCTTGGCGCCGGCCGCGAGTGCGCGGACCTGAGCGGTCAGGTCGGTCGCGCTGGTGATCGGGAGCCCGTTGAAGCCGACGACGACGTCACCGGCCTTGAGGCCCGCGTCCGCGGCGGCGCCACCACTGGTGACCTCCTTGATCTGAGCACCGACCGTGGTGGCCTTGGTGTCGGAACTCGCGTCGACGACCGAGGCGCCGAGCAGACCGTGGGTAGCGGAGCCGTTCTTGATCAGCTCGTCGGAGACACGCTTGGCGAGGTTCGCCGGGATGGCGAAGCCGACGCCGATGCTGCCCGACTGCGTGCCGCTGGACGAGGATCCGCTCGCGCTGGCGATGGCCACGTTCACGCCGATCAGCTCGCCCTTCGAGTTCAGAAGCGCGCCGCCCGAGTTGCCCGGGTTGATCGCCGCGTCGGTCTGGATGACAGGCAGGGAGATCGTGGCGGTCGGCGTGCTCTGCTGCTGGCTTCCGCTGTCACCGCCCTGACCAGGGAAGTCGAAGTTCCAGGGGTTGCCGTTGCCGTCTCCGCCGCTACCGCCGTCGGAGCTGTCGCCGCTCTTCGGTGCCGCGGACGACGCGATGCTGATCGAGCGGTTGAGCGAGCTGACGATGCCGTCTGTGACGGTGCCGGCGAGTCCGAGCGGCGCGCCGATGGCGACCGCGGTGTCACCGACGTTGAGCTTGCTGGAGTCGGCGAACTTCATCGGCGTCATGTCTTTGGCGCCGTCGAGCTTGATGACCGCCAGGTCGGTGGTGGGGTCGGTGCCGACGATCTTGGCCGTGTAGATCTTGCCGTCGTTGTCCTGCACGGTGATGCTCACATCCGAGGCCTGACCGTCGAGGGTGACGACGTGGGTGTTGGTGAGAACGTACCCGTCGTCGGTGAGCACGATTCCCGAGCCCGTGCCTCCCTCGCTGCTGCCCGTCACAGAGATCGTGACGACGCTGGGCGACGCGGTGGCGGCGACCGCGGTCACCGTGGTGGCGTCGTTCGCGTTGTTCACCGTGATGTTCTGCGGCCCGGTCGCCGTCTTCACGACGGAGCTGCCCGCGCCGGTCGCAGCGTAGATGCCGACTCCGGCTCCTGCTCCCGCGATTCCGCCGATGAGGGCACCGATCGCGAGGGTGGCGATGATCGCGCCGGTTCCACGCTTCTTGGTCGCCTTCGGAGCGCCGGCGACGGGGACGCCGTTCTGCGTCGCGTACGGCTGCTGCTGGGTGTGCGGGGCGTACGGCTGCTGCGGCGTGCCCTGGTACGGGTGCGGCGCGGGCTGACCGAACGAACCCTGGCCGTAGTTCGGCTGCGGCGTCGGCTGCTGGCCGTAACGCTGCGGCGGCACCGGCTGGGTCGGCTGCGTGTTCTGCGCGGGGGCCGGGGATGCCGGCGCCGCAACGGACTCGACCGGAGGGACCGGCTGCGGCACGGTGGCCTGCGCGTCGGTGCTGGTGGGCGCGTCGGTGCTGGCGGGCGCGTCGGTGCTGGTAGGCGCGTCGGTGCTGGTAGGCGCGTCGGTGCTGGCGGCCGGAGCGGCGGTGCTCGCGGCGGGCGTCTCAGGGGCGGCCTCTGCGGTTCCCTCGGTGGGGGTCTGGGCTGCGGAATCCACGGCCGACTCGGCGGCTGCGTCGTGCTGGCCCTTCTCGGGCTCCGGTGTGATCGGGGTGTCGGTCATGGTGTTGCTCCTTCCAAGCAAGAACAGCTTGGGTGTTGAACCTGGATGTTCTATTTGCGAGCCCTGTGGACGAGCTACCGCCTGCCAATGACTCTGCTTAACGTACCGAATGCGCACGACAACGGCTCGACAGTAGGTTTGATGTCACGGACGAGAGGATCCCCATGACGGTCGGCGGTTCATGGCAGCGCGCGGCGCGAGGGGCGGGCCTGCTCGGCGAGAACGGTGCGGTCGCCTCGACGATCTTCGCCGAGATGAGCGCTCTCGCCGCCCGCACCGGAGCGATCAATCTCGGCCAAGGGTTTCCCGACGAAGACGGCCCCCGCGAGGTGCTCGACGCCGCCGTCGGCGCCATCCAGTCGGGCGACAACCAGTACCCGCCCGGCATCGGCATGCCGAGTCTGCGGCAGGCGATCGCCGAGCATCAGGAGCGCTTCTACGGGCTGACGTTCGACCCCGACACCGAGGTACTGGTCACTGCGGGCGCCACGGAGGCTCTCGCTGCGACGCTTCTCGCGCTGCTCGAACCGGGCGACGAGGTCGTGACGTTCGAGCCGTTCTACGACGCATACGGAGCGCTCATCGCCCTGGCCGACGGAGTGCATCGAACCGTGCCGCTCCGCCTTCCCGACTTCCAGCCGGACGTGGACGAACTGCGGGCCGCCGTCACCGACCGCACCCGGGTCATCCTGGTCAACAGCCCTCACAACCCGACCGGCACCGTGCTGTCCCACGAGACCCTGACGGCGATCGTCGACCTTGCGCACGAACACGACGCGATCATCGTGACCGACGAGGTGTACGAGCACCTCACGTTCGGCCCGCAGCACATTCCGATCTCCACGCTTCCTGGCGGCCGCGAGCGAACGGTGAGCATCTCTTCGGGCGGCAAGACCTTCAACACCACGGGATGGAAGATCGGCTGGATCACCGCTCCCGCCGAGCTCGTGACCGCGGTGCTGGCGGTGAAGCAGTTTCTGACCTACGTCAATGGGGCCCCGTTCCAACCCGCCATCGCCGTCGGGCTCCGGCTCGGCGACGACTACTTCGAGCGCATCGCCGCAGACCTGCGTCGCAAGCGCGACATCCTGAGCTCCGGCCTCCGCTCCGCGGGGTTCACCGTGTCCCCATCGGACGGAACGTATTTCGTGGTCGCCGACGCCGCTCCCCTCGGTTTCCGGAGTGCTGCCGAGTTCTGTCGTGCCCTCCCCGACCTGGCGGGCGTGGTCGCGGTGCCGCTGTCGGCCTTCTGCCGTGACGACTACGCGGCTCAGACGGCGTCTCTGGTGCGGTTCGCCTTCTGCAAACGCGTCGACGTGCTCGAGCGCGCGGCGGCCCAGCTGGCGGACATCCGACGCGCCTGACGCGCGGCAATCAGGCCGGGGAGACCGGTTCGACGCGATAGCGCCGCAGCGCGAGACTCGGGTTGGTCTCGCGCACGTCGGCGACCCGGGCTCGGGACACCTCCGCCACCGCGACGCCGGTCGTCTCGCCGATGGCCGCCAGTGCGACCCCCATCGGATCGACGATGAGACTCGTGCCCACACCGATCGGCGGTGCATGGTCTGCGGCGGCGACGTACACCGTGTTCTCGATGGCCCTCGCGGTCACCAGGGTTCGCCAGTGATGTTCCTTGAGCGGTCCGCGCACCCACTCGGCGGGAACCAGGATGAGCTCGGCCCCCGCGTCCGCGAGCGTCCGCGTGACCTCGGGGAAGCGGATGTCGTAACACGTCTGCATCCCGACCGGCACGCCGTCCACCTCGAACGTCTGCGGCTCGCCCAGACCTCCGGGAACGACCCAGTCGGACTCGCGGGCGCCGAACGCGTCGTAGAGGTGCTGCTTACGATACGTCGCGACGATCCCCGCAGAGGGTGCGACCGCGACCAGGGTGTTCGAGAACCGATCCGCCTCCGGCACGCGCTCCACCAGACCGGCGACCACGAACACTCCGTGCTCGTCGGCGGCCCGTGCGAGCGTGCCGACGAACTCGCCGTCGAGGCCTTCGGCGTTGCGCACGAACCCTTCGCCGAGCGGATGCACGAAGTACGACGAGTACTCGGGGAACACGACCAGACGCGCGCCACGCGCCGCGGCGACCGCCACGAAGGCGGTCACGAGGTCGCGGTTGTGAACGGGATCGTCGGTCGGCGCGAACTGCGCGACGGCGACCAGGATGCTGTCGGGTGCTTCGCTCATCCGTCACTCCCCTGTTCGGTTGCCCAGCTCCATCGTGGCGGGCTCGACCTGCGGCGCCGCTCTCAACGGTAGCCGGATGCTGATGGTCGTGCCCACACCGACCTCGCTGGCGATGTCGAGCACGCCGCCGTGGGCGGTGACGATGGCCTTCGTGATCGTCAGGCCGAGCCCCACACCAGGCACGGCGTTCTTGGTCGCCGTGGAGGCGCGGAAGAAGCGGGTGGAGAGCTGGCTCAGCTCGACCGCCGGGATGCCGATGCCGGTGTCGGTGACGGTGATCACGACGTCGTCGGCGTCACGGACGAGAGCGACCGTGACGCGACCGTCGGGCGGCGTGAACTTGATGGCATTCGAGATGAGATTGTCCACGGCCTGCCCGATGCGCAGCGCATCGCCCTCCACCACCACAGGACCGTCGGTCGGTGTCGCGACGATCGTGACGGAAGCGGCATCGGCGACCGGACGCGCCGACTCGACGGACGCCAGGATGACCGAGCCGAGGTCCACGTTCGTGAGGCTGAGCGGGAACCGGCCGGACTCGACCTGCGCAGTGAAGAGAAGATCGCCCACGAGGCGCAGCAGACGATGGGCGTTGCGCTCCGCCACTCCCAGGTACTGCAGCTGCTCGGGCGACAGCGGGTCGTCCTCGTCGTCCTTCATCAGTTCGAGGTAGCCGAGGATCGAGCTGAGCGGCGTGCGCAGCTCGTGCGAGATCAGCCCCACGAACTCGTCCTTCAGCCGCGCGAACTCGCGCGCCTGCGTCATGTCGGTGGCGACGAAGATGAAGCCGACGCGATGGCCGTTCTCGTCGAGTCGTGGAGTGGCGGCCACCTGCACGGGCACGTGTTTGCCGTCGGGGCGCACGTACGTCCAGTCGCGCACATCCGCATACCCCGACCGAACCGCGTCGACGAGCGCGGAGAAGTCCTCGGCGCTGGAGACGGTGGTGAGGCGCGAGTCCATCGCCCTCAGCCGCCCCTCGAGCTCCGACACCAGGTGGAAGTCGACCACATGCCGCCGCGCGTCGAGCACCTGCTTCTCGGTGAGCCCGAACATCTTCTCGGCCCCCGGATTCCACACGTCGATCAGGCCGTCGAGGTCGGATCCGATCACCGACTGCTCGGTGACGGCGTTCCAGATGCTGCGGATGAGTCGATTGGCCGTCTTGAGTCTCGCCTCGTTCAACGCCAGCTCGTCGGAGGTTCGCATCGCCTGTTCGAGCAGCTGTTTGCGCTGGGCGGCCGCGGCCTGTGCGGCGACGAGCTCTTGCCGCACGCGGTGGGCTATCTCGTTCACGACGGCGGCGACGATGAAGTAGACCAGCGGCGAGAAGAACGCGCGCACGAGGTCGCCCGGCGGCGTCGGGTTGGGGTTGAGCAGGATGGGCGCGAACAACACCAGGAAGGTGCCCAAGGCCGCGATCAGGATGTTGAGGCGGCCCTCCTCCGTGGCGATCCAGACGAAAGGCAGAAACAGCAGCGCCGCGAACGGCGACGTCGACGCGCCCGAGCCCAGGCGGATCATCCCGACCGCGATCAACGACAGCACCGGGATGATTATCGACCACTCGGCGCCCATTCTTCGCCACGGCAGAGCGAGCGCCAGGATCGACGCGAGCGCGACGGTCGCGAAGGCGCCGATGAGGAAGGGCACGCTGGTGACCGGGGTGTTGACCGGTAGCAGGGTGATCACCAGCGCGAGGGCGAACCCGGCGATCGTCGGAACCTGCTTGGCGAAGGGCGACGGAGCGTCGAGCGAGATCCGTCGAAGCCAGCGGTCGATGGTCATGCGGTGGCCTCCAGGCCGAGCAACTCGCGAATGCGGGCCGACAGCACTCTCGGGCTGAACGGCTTGATGATGAAACCGTCCGACCACTCGGCCACGACGCCGTGATCCGTGAGCAGTTGCACCGAGGCGGAGACCATCAGGATCAGGGTTCCACGGGACGCATCGTGGGTCCGGATGCTCTCGGCCACCTCGACCCCGTTGAGGCCCGGCATCGAGATGTCGAGCACCGCCAGGTCGATCCCGCCGGTGCAAACGGCGGCCAGCGCATCCCGGCCGTTGTCGACCGACGCGACCACCTCGACGCCCGCCCGCTTGGCCGCGATGACCATGAGGGCGCGGATGTCGTCGTCGTCATCCGCGATCACGATCCGCTTGAGGTCGGCGGTCACGAGAAGAAGACCACGCGCACCGCGACGATCGCCGCGATGACGATCAGGGCGACACCCGCGTACGGGATCAGCCGGCGCTCGGACCGCCGGTTCTCATCGATCTCGTTCTGCAGCTCGTCTCGGAGCGCTGCGCTCAGTTCTACGGGGCTCATCGGTTCACTTCCGGTCGGTCTGTGGCGTCGGCGTCGATGGTCGCCGCTCGCACGATCTGCGGCACTCGGTCGTACTGCCCGACGCTGCGGGCGTCATGACTGTCGGTGGAGGCGACGATACGCGCTCCGGCGGCGAGGAGGGCGGCGACGGCCTCCTGACCGGGGCAGGTCCACTTCTCGTTGACCTCGACGACGGTGCCGGTACGTGCCGCCGCGTCGGCCCACGCGCCTAGGCGCGCGGCGCCGAGCTGTCGCTCGGAAAGACCGACCTTCGGCAGGATGGAGAACCAGTGGGCGAGTTGTGCGTGCGGGGTCCGTTCCATCGCCCGGATGCTCGCGTCGATCAGGAGGTCGAGCGCGTCGTCGTCGCTCAGGCCGGCGTCGAGACGTTCGCGGGTCGACCGCGGCGACCACGGACCGTCGGTGCCGGGGAACTGGTGATCGCCGATGACGATCGCGTCGACCCCGCCCTCGGCACAGACCACCAGGCCGGCCGGTGTGTCGACGGCGCCGGTCGCATCCAGCAGCTTCGCTTCGACTCCCGTGAACACGGTGAGTCCCGCGGGGATGCGCTCGGCCGCGACGGCTGCCACGAAGTCGGGCACCCAGGTGGTCGACGAGCGAACGTGGTCCGTCAGTCTGATCTCCCGCAGGCCGGCGGCCTCCGCAGACCGGATGTTCTCGGCCAGCGTGCTCACGGCGTCGTCGGAGAACGTGGAGTGCACGTGGAAGTCCCCGAGGAGCAGGTCGTCGAGAGTGAGCGTCATTCCTCTCCGAGCGCGTCGTCGTGCGCGGCGTTGTCGGAGACGAGCACGTCGGCGGGGTCGAGGAACACGTCTTCGAGGTAGCGAACGTTGGCGAGCTCGACGAAGTCGACGGTGGTCGGGACCTCCGCGCCGAGCACGAGGTCGAGCAGCAGCGAGGGCATGTCGACTCCGGCGGCGATCGTCAACGGCATCGCGCCGGGGAATCGAGGGTTCACTTCGAGCAGGGCGGGAACGCCCGCCGTGCTGTAGCGCAGCTGCACGTTGGCGACGCCGGTCAGACCGATGGCGCGGGCGACCTCCGTGGCGGTCTGGATGAGGTCGGCGCGATGAACGGTGCGGCCCGCGATCGAGACGCCCGAGTCGACACGCTCCCGGGACCGGGGAACGGCCGCGATGACGCTTCCATCGAGACCGGCGATGACGTCGACCGAGAACTCTTCGCCGGGAAGGTTCTCCTGGATGATGATGCTCTCGTCGACTCCGAGGGCCTCGAGCGCGGCGCGATCCGGGATCAGTTTCACGCCGCGGGAGCCTGCGCCGCTGCGCGGTTTCACGATGACCGGGAACGACCAGTCGCGGGCGACCCCGTCGGCGGTGAGCAGGCGTGTCTCCGGCACCGTGGTCAGCGGGGCGCAGCGCTCGGCAAGCCGGAACTTGTCGAGACAGACCGAGAGCGTGTCGAACCCGGGCGCCGCGAGGGCCGTGCCGACAGCGAGCAGTTCGTCGCGGCGGCGGGCGAGCTCGGGCAGCTCGACGTCCACCGTCGAGAAGAGCACGTCGACCGCATCGGCGGAGCAGAGGGCGATCAGCTCGTCGACGAACGTCTCCGAGCGTCCCGCGGGAACGATCCGGCGGTTCCCCGCCTCGACCAGATAGAGGCCGCTCGCCCACCCGTCCATGTCTGCGGCGAGAACCTCGATGTCGTCGCGGGCGAGCAGGGAGCGGATGACGGCGACGCCGGCGGGGCCGCCGGCGCCGGTCACGAGAACGCGTGTCACTGGTTGGTGGTTCCTCTGAGTCGGGCTCCCTGCGTGAGCGAGGAAGCGGGCATGGAGATGTCCGCGGTGTCTTTGATCACTTCGAGGGGTTCGCAGCTTTGCCCGCCGCCGAACCGCGACCAGTAGCGCGCGGTCGCGAGCACGAAGTCCGGTTCCAGGTACGCGCGGAGGTCGGTCTGCGACTGGAAGCAGTCGATGAGCGCGAGCTTCGCATCCGTGAACCCGTCGATGGGCACGAAGCGTGTCGGCCGGTAGTCGATCGTGGCCGACGGGCTCTGATAGCAGCACACGGTGCGCACGCTCCGGGTCGCGACCAGCGTGGCGGAGTGCACGGCGCGGTGGTCTTGATGCCTGTCGTGGGCCGAGTGCGTGTAGACGATGTCCGGACGAACCTCGGCGACCACGCGCTCGATGATGCCGACGGTCGGATCGGCGGCCGAGATGTGGGTGTCTTCGAGGTCTTCCATGAACAGTCTCGCGCCGAGCAGTTCGGCCGCAGCCAGCGACTCGTGCTGCCGGTCGGCCGCGACGCCGCCGCGTGCGCCCCGCGACATCGTCAGGATGACGACCTTGTTGCCCGCTTCGCGGTGCGCGGAGAGGACGCCACCGACCCCGATCTCCACATCGTCCGGATGCGCGCCGATCGCGAGCACGACCTGCGGCGAGCTCGCCGCCTTCTTGGTGCGTCCCTCCTCGGCCAGCCGCGTGACGATCGAGACCAGCTCGGCCGAGGCGATCGGCTTCGTCAAGAACTCGTCCGCCTGGTTGCGGAGCGCCGACACCGCGTAGTCGACGGAGACGTGGGCCGTCATCACGACGACGGGCATCCCCGGATACGTCGTCCGCAGCTCCTTGAGCAGGTCGAGCCCCGAGATGCCGGGCATCTCGATGTCGGTGAGCACCAGGTCGGGCTCGAACTCGGCGATCTTCGCCAACGCGGTCGCCGGCGCGGTGATCGCCAGAACGACGGCGTCCGCCCGCTTCTCCAGCACCGTCTTCATGAAGAAAGCGACGTCGGGATCGTCTTCGATGACGCAGACGCGGTACTTCTGAGTCGAACCCGGCATCGTCTTCCCCCTCGTCCTCATCCGACTCTAGCGGCGGCCGGGCGATGAATGCGTGCATTTCTCCCGCCCCGTCCGGGTTACGTCCGGCGCTGATTTTCGTTGCACCGATTCCCGTGCTAGAGTCAATTCTTGTGCCGCGGGGTGGAGCAGTTCGGTAGCTCGCTGGGCTCATAACCCAGAGGTCGTAGGTTCAAATCCTGCCCCCGCAACAAATGAAAGGCCCTCAAGCCAGGAACTCCTGGTCTGAGGGCCTTTCTCATGCGCGCTGGACTCTCGATCGCACTCGACGAGGAACGGTCAGGACTCGAAAGCGACCGTCGCGAGATCGACGATCGTGACGCCGTCGAGCGCGAGCTCGGTGTTGACGCGCCGCGAGATCTCGGCGGCGGGCTCACCGTCGTCGTAGGTGGCGTGGCCGTCCGCAGGAAGCTCGACGCGCAGGCCGCGACCCAACGCTCCCCGGCTGGTCGCCTGCACGCAGTGCTCGCTCTGCAAGCCCGCGATCACAACGGTGTCGACGCCCATCGCCCGCAGCACGTCGGCCAGCGCGGGATTCGACTCGAAGGCGTCGCCCACATCCTTGCGCACGACGGGCTCCCCCGGCAGCGGCCGGAACACCAGCTCCCAGCCGTTCGTTCCGGGCTCGTCGGGGTCGCCGCGGCGGCCGTCGTTCTTGACGTGGACGATCGGCACGCCCGCATCCCGGGCTTGGTCGATCAGCGCAGAGAGCGCCTGACGGAACCCGACCGCACCCTCGATCGCACCGTCGCCGTCCAGCATGTTGCGCTGAACGTCGATCAGCATCAGTCCCTTGGCCATACCGCCATCTTGCGCCGCCCCCGACGCATCCGCCACCTCTCACCGGCCATTGGATAAGGTCGAGACCGTATACGACGGCGTCGAGGGGCGAATAGTGGCAGACGATCGCGGCAAGGCGACACAGGCCGCCGTGCGTGGGCGCAACCTGACCAGTGCGCTCCAGCTCGTCCTCTCCGGCAACGGCACGGCGACGCGGGCCGGCATCGCCCGTCGCACCGGCCTCACCTCGGCGACGGTGTCGTCGCTGCTGAGCGGCCTGCTCGCCGACGGACTCGTACTCGAGGGCCAGCGTGCGGAGAGCACGGGCGGCAAACGCGCAACCACCCTGCAGATCGACTCTCAGCGCCACGTGCTGCTGTCGATCGTCGTGCAGCCGGGGTTGGTGCGCGGAGCCGTCGTGAACCTCCTGGGGGCCGAATTGACCAGCGTCTCGCAGCGTCCGACGAGGCCGGGCGCGGTCGAGGATGTCCGCAGCGTGGCACGCAGACTCGTGGCGGCCGCAGACGCCCGGGGCACGGGAGCCCGAGTGGTCGCGGTCGGCGTGCAGGTGCCGGGAATCGCCGACGGCCCGCTCATCCGCGAGAGCGTGCAACTCTCTTGGACAGACCTGAATCTCGCCGACGAGCTGCGCGACATCGTCGACGCGCCTGTGCATCTCGTGAACGACGCGGATGCCGAGGCACTCGCCGACTACTCGACCTCCGATCAGTTCGGCGCCAACCAGATGTTCGTCTCGCTGAGCACCGGCGTCGGCGCGGCGTTCATCGTCGACGGCTCCTTGCTCGCCGGCGCGGCGCACCGAGCCGGGGAGATCGGACACGTTCCCGTGCTCTTCGGCCCCGACGCGCCCCTCTGCGCGTGCGGCAACCGCGGCTGTCTCGAAGAGGTCGTCTCGGTCACCTCGTTGCTCGGGCTCCCCCACGGGACCGACCTCGAGGCGGTGGACGTGCCGGCGCTCGCGGCCACCGCCGATTCCCGCGAGCGGATCGCCTTCGGCGCCCGGGTGCTCGCCCGTGCCCTGCTGCTCGCCGGCGCGGCGCTCGACGTGCCCAACGTGGTGCTCGGCGGAACGGCGCCGAAGCTGGGCGACGAGTTCATCGCCCACCTCCGTGCCGAGGCCGCTCGTCACACGGTCAGGGCCGCGATGCCTCTCAGCTTTCGGTACGCGAAGGTCGCCCTCGAGCAGCCGTTCCGCGGTGCGGCGCAACACGCACTGCAGTCGACGCTCGGGCTCTCCTGGGCGTTCTAGCCGGCCGTCAAGCGAGGCCGGTGAGCAGGCCGAGCAGCGCCGCGCCTCGCGCGGGGTCGAAGCCGAACGTCGCGACGTCGGCGTAGGTGTGCCCGGTGAGGCGGTGACCCATGTCGACGACGAGCACGGAGGCGCAGGATGCGCGCACCCCGTCGATGACCGACCTCGCGTAATCGTGCGCCTCGTTGTCCGCGCCGAACACGATCACCGGCATGAGGGTCGCGAGCACCAGTCCAGGGCCGTCATCGGCCGCCACGGTCACCACGGGGTTGTCCAGCCAGCGCTGCCTGACCGCCGAACCGGGCTCCGTCCAGATCTCAGCGAGAGTCGACCAGCGCGGCACCCCCAGCACCTCGTTGTCGAGGGAGCCCAGCCGCACGACCGTGCAGCGCGTCTGGAAGGTCGGGAGCACATCCTTTGTTTCCGGCCCGAAAGCGAAAGACTCGGCGACCGGATCGAGATGCGTGAGGGAGCGTTCGAGCAGCAGCGTCATCAGGAGACCCCGAGCTGAGCCGAGAGCACCATGACAACGCACCCGCGCACGACGATGTCGCGACCCTGGCTGGTCATCCTGAGTGTCGCGTCGGAATGGAACCCGGCCATCGTGCGGTTGCGGAGCGTCTCGCCGACGGCGTCGAGAAGCGGGCCGTCGAGCAGTTCCTCCGGGCCGCTCACGACGACCTCGGAGAGGTTGAGCGCGCCGACGATCGGGGCGAGCGCGACCCCGAGCCGCTGACCCGCCTCGCGCAGCACCGGTGCGACGGGCTCCCCCGCGATCGCGGCCGCGGCGACGCGGGACTCGAGCCGCGGGACGGCGAGCCAGGCCTCCAGGCACTTCTCGCGGTCGTATGGCGTGTCGGCGCCGTCGTCGGTGCCGACCATCACCTGGCCGATCTCGCCGGCGGCGAAGCGGCTTCCCAGCACGAGAGCGCCCGCGACAAGCAGACCCGAGCCGACACCGTGCCCCACTTTCACGAGCATCATGTCGCCGTGCGCTCCGCCGAAGCCGTGCTCGGCGAGAACCGCCACGTTCGCATCGTTGGCCACGAACACCGGCAGCGAGGTGTGCTCGGCGATGAGGCGCTGCAACGGTTCGTCGTTCCAGCCGAGGTTGGGAGCCGCCTTCACCGTTCCGCTCGGATCGACGACGCCGGGAGACCCGATGCCGACCCCGAGGATGGGGGCGGTGGTGAGTCCGACAAGACGGTCGACCAGCGCCAGCACCTTCGCGGTCGCCTCTTCGCCGACGCTGCCGGCCAGGGCGATCTCCGCGCTGGCGAGGATGCGTCCGTCGATGTCGAGCACCGCGCCCCGGAACACCGAGTGCTCGCTGAGGTCGACACCGACGATCTGCGTCGCGCCGCGATCCATGTCGAGGAGGACGGCCGGCTTTCCCGGCCGGGCGTCGTCGCGCTGCCCGAGTTCGATGACGAGTCCCTCTGCGATGAGGCCGGCGACGAGATCGGAGATCGTCACGCGGGTGAGACCGGTCTCTCGGGCGAGATCGGCCCGGCTCACCTGCCCGGCGCGATAGAGGGTCTGGAGCACCAGGGAACGGTTGTGGCCGCGAGCGTGCTCGGGGAGCACTTTGCCGCGCGGACGAAGTGCCCGCCCCGGCACCATCCCGCGGTCCACCGTGATCGGACCCGTGTCTCCCAGCGTCGAACGCCGTCCTTCATCGACCAGCATGTTTGTTAGTAAAGTCGACAATCAAAGTTCTGGCAAGACTTCGCGCGGAATTTGGGCAGCAGATGCCGAAACTCAGTCAAACCCAGTTCGGCGCCGTGAAGTTACTTTGTATAGGCAGCGAACATTCTGCGCGATGCTCGGCTGGCGCCGCCGGCCGCCCGCGCAGACGTCGACGGGCCCCCCCGCAGTCTGCCGGGGGGGCGGCGCGCCCCGAATCCGATTTTGCCGGGGGGGGGCCCCCGCACACCCCCCCCCG
>NZ_JBHVYL010000024.1:0-55739 GCF_042880955.1 Leifsonia sp. NPDC058292 | reverse complement strand
CGCTCCCGAATCGCGTGATGGGGAGCGTTCTTCCTGTAGTCGATTGCTTTGGGGCGGGCGGGGCGGGGCGAGGGGGCGGGGCGTCAGCCTAGGCGGCGGCCTATGGAGGCGATGACCATGTCGAGGGGCGTGCCGGAGGCGTCGCGTCGGGCGCCGGAGTCGGGCAGGGCGCGAGCGGCTCCGTCGGAGGAGACGGCCAGCGCCGGTGCGCGACCCACCCACGCGAGCACGACCTCGGTCTCGCCCTTCAGGAAGCGCTGGGCGCGCACACCGCCGGTTGCACGGCCCTTCGCGGGGAACTCGGTGAAATCGCTGACCTTGCCACTGCCCGGGTCGGCGCCGAGCAGCGTGTCGCCGCCGGTGGCGACGGTGACCACGACGGTCTCGTCGGTCTCCGCCGCCGGCACGCTGGTGAAGAAGACGACCCGCGCATCCGCGGCCAGGTTGATGCCGGCCATGCCTCCGGCCGCACGGCCCTGAGGGCGCACCGTCGATGCGGGGAAGCGCAGAAGCTGCGAATCGGAGGCGACGAAGACGAGCTCATCGGTGTCGTCGCCCTGCACAGCGCCGACGACCTCGTCACCGGGTTTCAGGGCGATGATCTCGAACTCGGGCTTGTTGGCCCAGTCGCCGGCGGTGACCCGCTTGACGACGCCCTGCCGAGTGCCGAGCGCGATGGAGCGGGGAGCGTCGAGAGAGACGATCGCGATGATCTTCTCCTTGCGATCGGCGAGTGCGAGGTAGTCGCCGATCTTGACCCCGGCGCCCAGCTGGATGGAGTTCACCGGCGCTGCGGGCAGGTCGACGGGGGAGAACCGGATGAGGCGCCCGCGGTTGGTCACCGCGCCGATCTCCGTGCGCGTGGTCGTGTCGAGCTGCGACAGGATCGCGTCGTGCTTGCTGCGGCGCGCGGGCGCGGCGATGCGGTCGAGGGAGCCATCGCCCGCATCCGCGCCGCCCGTCTGCTGGTCGACGCGGAGGATGCGGCCCGTGGTGGACAGGAGCACACGACACGGAACGTCGGCGACCTCGAGCACGACCGGCATCTTGCCGCGCGCGTTCGCCGTCGCGATCGACGGCCGCGCCTCGGTGAGCAGAGTGCGGCGCGGGGTGCCGAACTTGACGGCGACCTGCTCGAGCTCGTCGGAGACCATGGCGTTGATGCGTTCGCGGCTCCCGAGCAGTTCTTCGAGCTCGGCGATCTCCGCCTCGAGCTGCGCCTTCTCGTTCTCGAGCTCGATGCGGGAGAACTTGGTGAGGCGCCGCAGCCGGAGTTCGAGGATGTAGTCGGCCTGCAGCGTGCTGAGGTCGAACACGTCCATCAGCCTGGTGCGTGCCTGGTCGGTGTCGTCGCTGGTGCGGATGACCTGGATGACCTCGTCGATGTCGACGATCGCGATGAGCAGGCCTTCGACCAGGTGCAGGCGCTCTTTGCGTCGCGCGAGCCGGAAGGCCGAGCGGCGGGTGACGACGCTCACCCGGTGGTCGATGTAGACGCTCAGCAGCTCCCGGAGGCCGAGGGTCTGCGGGCCGCCCTCGACGAGCGCGACGTTGTTGATCGAGAAGCCGTCTTCGAGCGGCGTGTGCCGGTAGAGCTGTTCGAGCACCGCATCCGGGCTGAAGCCGGTCTTGATTCCGATGACGAGGCGCAGACCGTGCTGACGGTCGCTGAGGTCGGTGACGTCGGAGATGCCGGAGAGCTTCTTCGAGTTGACGCCGTCTTTGATCTTCTCGATGACCTTCTCGGGGCCGACGAGGTAGGGAAGCTCCGTGACGACGAGTCCGCTCTTGCGGGCCGTGATCGACTCGACCGCGACCTTGGCGCGGGTCTTGAAGCTGCCGCGGCCTGTCGCGTACGCATCCCGCACCCCGGCCAAGCCCACGATGGTTCCACCGGTCGGCAGGTCGGGCCCGGGCACATACTCCATCAGGTCGTCGAGCGTGGCGTCCGGATGCGCGAGCAGGTGGCGCGCGGCGCCGACGACCTCGATGAGGTTGTGGGGTGCCATGTTCGTCGCCATGCCGACCGCGATACCGCTCGCGCCGTTGACCAGGAGGTTCGGGAAAGCGGCAGGGAGGACATCCGGCTGCATGAGCTGGTTGTCGTAGTTGGGCACGAAGTCGACGACGTCTTCGTCGAGGTCTTCGGTGAGTGCGAGGGCCGCGGCCGCGAGCCGGGCCTCCGTGTACCGGGGGGCAGCGGGTCCGTCGTCGA
Organism: Leifsonia sp. NPDC058292; assembly: GCF_042880955.1. NCBI lineage: Bacteria > Bacillati > Actinomycetota > Actinomycetes > Micrococcales > Microbacteriaceae > Leifsonia > Leifsonia sp. NPDC058292. Next base: position 53,524 of record NZ_JBHVYL010000024.1, on the reverse strand, counting down.
GCGATCCGAAGTTGCCGTGTCCGTCGATGAGCGGAACGCGGAGGGTGAAGTCCTGTGCCATGCGCACGAGGGCGTCGTAGATGGCGCTGTCGCCGTGCGGGTGGAGCTTTCCCATCACTTCGCCGGTGACACGGGCCGACTTCACGTGACCGCGGTCGGGTCGCAACCCCATCTCGGTCATCTGGTAGAGGATGCGGCGCTGAACGGGTTTGAGCCCGTCTCGAGCGTCGGGCAGAGCGCGCGAGTAGATGACCGAATACGCGTATTCGAGGAACGAGCCCTCCATCTCGGTCGTGACGTCGACGTCTTCGATGCGTTCGGTGGTTCCGGCGGGAGGCTGGTCGTCTGTCGGTGTCATTCGGGCAATCTTGGGGGAGGGGATCACGTCGCCGGCCCGGTTCGCCTGTGACAAACTGGGCCAGATGCCCCCCATGCTACCGGCCGCGTTCTCGACTCGTTCGAGCCTTGCCGCTGTTCTGCCAAGTTGCCTGGCCGCGCTCGAGGGCGCCGACAACGAGCTGAGCCTGCCGGCCGTGCGTCAGGCGGTCGTGATCGTCGTCGACGGACTGGGTGCAAGCGCTCTGCGGGCCCGCGCCGGCCATGCCAGAACGCTCGCCCCGCTGCTCGGCAAGACGACGACCATCGACAGCGGCTTTCCGACGACCACCGCTGCCGCGCTCGCAACGCTCGCCACCGGAACTCTGCCCGGTGTGCACGGTCTGGTCGGGTACAAGGTGCGTGACGACCTCCACGACCGCGTCGTCAACCAGCTGAGCGGCTGGGACGACGAGCTCGATCCGGCGACCTGGCAGCGCTCGCGCACCGTCTTCGAGGTCGCATCCGACAGCGGAGTGAAGAGCTGGGCCATCGGGATGCCCAAGTACGCCGACTCGGGCTTCACCAAGGCCATCCTGCGGGGCGCGGAGTACGTGTCCGCGCGCACCATGGCCGACAGGTTCGCCGCGGCGGAGCGCATCCTCGCCAATCCAGCCCAGAGCCTCACCTATCTGTACGTCGCCGAACTCGACCAGATCGCCCACGCCCGCGGCTGGGAGTCGCCGGAGTGGACGGAGGCGCTGGAGCAGCTTGACGCGCTCGTCGCCGGTCTCACGCGCCGGCTCGTGCCCGGTCAGGGGATGCTCCTCACCGCCGACCACGGCGTCGTCGACGTTCCGGTCAGCGGACACGTGTTGTTCGACACCGCACCCGAGCTCGTGGACGGCGTGGCGGCCGTCGCGGGTGAGCCGCGCTGCCTGCACCTGCACCTCGAGCATCCCGGCGAGGAGGCCGCCCGGTCGCTCGCGGAGGCCTGGCGCTCCGTCGAGGGCGAACGCGCCTGGGTGGCGACCAGAGCGGAGGCCGTCGAGGCCGGCTGGTTCGGCCCGTCCGTCGACCCCGAAGTGCTCCCGAGGATCGGGGATGTGCTCGTGGCGGCCCGCAAACGCGTCGCCTACTACGACTCCCGCGACCCGCTGCGCACCGGGCAGAACATGGTGGGCCAGCACGGCTCGCTCACGGCGGAGGAGACGCGCGTTCCTCTGCTGCGGTTCGGAGCGTTCGCGTAGGCGAACGCTCTCTTACGACGTCGAGTCGCTAGGCGAGGTCGTCGTCGGTGCGTGCGCCGAACACGATCTCGTCCCAGCTGGGCATCGACGCGCGGCCCTTCTTCGACGCGCGGCTCTGCGGGCCCGTCGCGTTGGAGCCTGAGCCGGATGCCGACGGCAGGATGCCCGCCGAGGTCGCAGGCGCCCGGTCGCCCGGGGTGTTCGCGGGCGGAGCCACAGGGCCGTCGTTGCTCGAGGCGTCGAAGATGGCCAAGGGCTCGTCGACCAGGTGCGGAGGAGTCTCGTCGAGCGGCTCGGGAAGCGGCTCGGCCTTGTCGTCGACCGGGAGCTCGTAGTTCGCGGCCTCGCGCTCACCCCGACGGCGGCGCAACGCCTCCAGGAGGTCGGCGGTCTGGTGCAAGTCGCGCGGTGTCTCGTCGTCGGCGCGCTTGATGGCGCTGACCGCGATCGAGTTGTTCGCCGAGGTGGGGGTGCGCCCGTAGGTCAGCGGCTCGGGAAATGGCGCGGAGTCCGGGCCGAGCAGATCGGTCTGCGGCTCGTGGAACGTGAACGCGCCGCTGTCGAACCGTGACTCGTCGGGCTGGCCGTCGTTCGGGAGCACGGCGCGCAGGCGCGGGATGAGCGCACCCTTCAGCTCGCCGGCCTGCGACAGGGTGGTCGCCTCCGAGTTCAGCGGCGCGAGCGCGTGCTTGCGGGCGTCGTAGCCCCAGCGGGCGTCGTGGTCGATGAGGTCGGCGGTGAACTCGAGCTTGATGATCCAGCCGGCTTCGGAGTCTTTCCAGCTGGCCCAGCGCTCGCCGCTGACGCCGAGCGACGCGAGCCTGTCGCGGATGACCGAGCCGAAGGTGTTGCCTTCGCCGAGCGGGTCGACGTCGACGGAGGTGTGCACGGGCACGCTGAGGGCGCTGGCCACGATGTGCTCGCGTTCGGCGACGATCGGCCCTTCGAAGCGCTGGATGTACTCGAGCGGCGCTCCGGTGACGGCGGCGACGTCCTCCGCCGACATGCCCGAACGGATGTGGGCCTGCACCTCGCGGGGCGAGAGCTTCGGGGCCGACGCGGAGGAATCCTGCCTGAATTGTCGGACCTTGGACTGCAGACCTTCGTCGATGGCGATGCGGAACCGCTCACCATCGTCGCCGACGGCGACAAGTGCGCCGTCCTCGACGCCGATGACCTTCAAATCCTGCATGGTGAATGCCTTCCCAGCTGTTGGAGTACGGCCCAAGAATGGCACGCCAGAGGCCCGAATCCGGGGAATAACCGTGGCGTGCCGGAAGTTGAAAACCGAGCAATCGCCGAGAGCCCGCCGAGTGGTTTGCTATTCCCCGGTGATTGATGCAAACTATGGCCGCCGATTGCGAAGAATCGGCCGTTAAGTATGAGAAGTGGATGGGCATGGCAACGGATTACGACGCACCGCGGAAGACCGAAGACGACTCCGAGTCGATCGAGGCCCTCAAGGAGCGAGTCCCGGACAAGATGTCCGGTGTTGTCGACGTCGAAGATGCCGACAACCCTGGTGGGTACGAGCTCCCTGGTGCAGACCTCTCGGACCTCGACCTCGACGTCGTCGTGCTGCCGCCCCAGGCCGACGAGTTCACCTGTGTGAGCTGCTTCCTGGTGAAGCACCGCTCGCAGATCGATCACGACACCAAGCTCGGACCGATCTGCGTGGAGTGCGCAGCCTGACGGTTACGTCGCGAGTCGAGCCTCACTGAGAACCCGGACCAACTGGTCCGGGTTTCTTGTTGAGAGGAGCCAGTACGGCGCCGGGTCCTGGGGGTCGGTCACCGGCACCTTGACGACGGGCATGATCCAGCCGCGGATGAGCAGCCACGCGCGGGCGTCGAGCTTCTGGCCGCGCTGGATTCGCGCCTCCTCGCCGTCGTACGCGCTCGCCTCTCCCACGAGCCCGATCGGGATGCGCGCGCGCCCGGCGATCAATTCGGCGCCTGTGACCCTGATCGTCGGCGCCGAGACGATGTACACCACGACGATCGCGGCATAGAAGACGATCGCCGTGACGATGCCGACCGTCAGATTGATCGGCGCGAGGATGAGGATCGTGATGGGGATGATCAGAGCACTGGCGATGAAGAGCCAGGGCGCTGCATAGAGGCGCTCGCGGTACAGGTCCATGTCTCTATTCGATCAGACTTCTGCACTACCCTCGACACGTGACCGATACCGTTGACGTTCCGATCATCGCCGGCCTCGTCCCCGCGTACGCGCATCCTGGCGACGCCGGCGCCGATCTCCATGCCGCCGAGGCGGTGACGCTGGCCCCTGGCCAGCGGCACACGGTGCCCACCGGCGTGTCGATAGCGCTGCCCGAGGGCTTCGCGGCTTTCGTGGTTCCCCGCAGCGGTCTGGCCGCCAAGCACGGCATCACGATCGTCAATTCTCCGGGAACGGTGGATGCGGGATATCGCGGCGAGATCCGCGTGACGGTTCTGAACACCGACATGTCGATGCCGTACGATATCGCCGTCGGCGACCGGATCGCGCAACTGATCGTGATGCCGGTCACGCGGGCCACCTTCGTGCCCGTCGACAGTCTGCCCGAGAGCCGCCGCGGAACCGCGGGGTTCGGCTCGACCGGATACAACACTGGGCTCAGCGCAGCGCAGTCAGGAGAGAACGCGTGACCGACAGCAGCAACACCGACCCCGAGATCTGGGAGAAGTCGGCGCCGGAGGACCGCGAGACCGAGGGTCCGCTGGATGAGAGCGAGGCGAATCCGGTTCGCCCGTACGTCGATCTCGGCGGGGTGAAGATCCTCCCGCGTGAGGGCCTGCATCTGCGTCTCGAGGTGGAGGAGGAGACGCAGCGCGTCGTGGCGGTCGGTCTCGACTACGCCAACTCGACCCTGCAGGTGCAGCCGTTCGCGGCGCCGAGATCGAGTGGCCTCTGGCACGAGATCCGAGACCAGATCACCGAGCAGGTCAACCGCCAGGGTGGTCGCACGCAGGAGCGCGAAGGGGTGTTCGGCCCCGAGCTCGTCGCCGAGATCCCTGTCGCCGCCCCTCAGGGAGCGCCGGGCGAGACCCGGGTCGCGCGTTTCGTCGGCGTCGACGGACCGCGCTGGTTCCTGCGCGGAGTGATCGCGGGTGACGCGGCCGTGAAGCCGGATGCCGCGGCGCTCGTCGAAGACCTGTTCCGCAGCATCGTCGTCGTGCGCGGGTCGACCCCGATGCCCCCGCGCGACCTGATCCCCCTTCGGATGCCCACCGCGCCGGCCAACGGTTCGGACAACAGCTTCACCTCTCTGTAGGAACCATGACCGACAGCACCCCGGAGGAGTCCGGCCGGACCGACCGTTCCGACAGCGCCGCCGAGTCGGCGCCCTCGGTGATCGGCGAGAGCCTCGCGCGCGCCGCCCAGAAGTCCGGGCTCGGCCAGCTCGCCGACAGCGAGACGCCCACGGGCACGGCCCTGCTCGGGGCGCTCGGCGGCGTTCGAGGGCTCGCCGAGACCATCCTGCCGGGGCTCGTGTTCCTCGTGCTGTTCACCTTCACCCAGAACGTCCCGCTCTCGATCGGCATCTCCGTACTGGTCGCCGCGGTGTTCACCGTCGTGCGCATCGTCGGCAAGACACCGGTCACCCAGGCGATCGCCGGGCTGCTCGGCGTCGGCATATCGGCCATCCTCGCTCTGATCACCGGCAGGGGAGAAGACAACTTCATCCTCGGCATCTGGACGAATGCGGCGTACGGGGCCGCTCTGCTGATCTCGATGCTGGTGCGCTGGCCGCTGATCGGCCTGATCGCCGGATATCTGATGGGAGACGGGATCGCCTGGCGCAGCGTGCGCGGGAAGTTCCGCGTGATGCAGGCGCTGACCTTCCTCTGGTTCCTCCTCTTCGCCGCCCGCCTCGCTGTGCAGGTTCCCCTGTATCTCGCCCACACGCCCGAGGCCACGGTCGCTCTCGGCATCACGAAACTCCTCATGGGTGTTCCGCTGTACGCGCCGCTCCTCCTCATCACCTGGTTCGTGGTGCGCGGGCAGTTCGCGTCGGCGGACAAGCCGGAAGGCAAGCCCGCGGCGAAGAAGCCGGCCGAAGGGTAGCCGGATGCTGGACGCGCGAATCAGGGAGGGGCTGACCCGCGCAGAGGTCGCCGAACGTCTGGCCGACGGCCGAGGCAACACACAGCGCCAGCCGAGCTCGCGGTCGATCGCGGACATCCTGCGCGAGAACATCTTCACGCTCTTCAACGGCATCCTCACCGTCTGTTTCCTCGCGGTGATCGCCCTCGGCGACCTCCGCGACGGGTTCTTCTACGGAGTCGTGGTCATCAATGCTCTGATCGGCATCGTTCAGGAGGTGCGGGCGAAGGTCGTGCTCGAGCGGGCCGCTCTGCTCGCTGCGCCGGAGAGCCGGGTGCGCCGGGACGGCGCCGTGACCTCGGTGCCGCTCGACGGCGTCGTGCTCGACGACCTGCTCGTGCTGCGGCCGGGAGATCAGATCCCGGCCGACGCCCGGGTGGTCCAGAGCACGGGGCTCTCGCTCGACGAGTCGATGCTGACCGGCGAGTCCGATCCGGTGTTCAAAGACGACGGCGCGGAGCTGCTGTCGGGGTCGCACGTGGCGACCGGAACCGGGTATGCCGTCGTGACGGCGGTCGGCGCGGACTCGTACGCGAGCAAGCTGACGAGCGAGATCCGCAAGCACTCGCTCGTGCACTCCGAGCTGCGGGATGCGACGAACCGCATCCTCGTCTACCTGTCGTGGATCCTCGGGCCGATCATCCTGATCACCATCATCGGCCGGGTGTTCGCTTACGGAGGCTGGAACGAGCTCTTCGTGAACGGTCACTGGCGCCGGGCGCTGCTCGACGCCGTGGCCGCTGTCGTCGGCATGATCCCGGAGGGTCTCGTGCTTCTGACGAGCCTCGCTTTCGGGGTGGCGGCGATCCAGCTCGCCGCCCGCAAAGTGCTGGTGCAGGAACTCGCCGCCGTCGAGGTGCTGGCCCGCGTGGATGTGCTGTGCCTCGACAAGACAGGAACACTGACGACCGGCGAGCTGGCCCTCGAGCGCACTGAGCGCCTCGGGGATGCGGTGGACGATGAGGCGACGGCCATCGCGCTCTCGGCATTCGGGGCGGACGACGCCGGCAATGCGACGGCGGGCATCCTGTCGAGTCGCTTCACCTCTGATCGCTACCGCATCGTGCGGCGTGTGCCGTTCAGTTCGGCCACGAAGTACAGCGGCGTCGTGCTGACGGTCGACGGCGCGGAGAGCTCGTGGCTGCTCGGCGCCCCGGAGCGCGTGCTCGCCGACCACGCGGAGTCGCTCGCCCGGGCCAACGCGATCGCGGCGACGGGGCAACGCACCCTCGCGCTGGTGCGCGCCATCGACCCGTTGCCAGGCGGCAGCCACGTGGCGATCGCCGGTCTGCGGGTGGAGCCGGCCGCTCTGGTGGTGCTGAGCGAGACGGTGCGACCAGACGCGGCAGCGACGCTCGGCTACTTCGCCGAGCAATCCGTGCGCGTGATCGTGATGTCGGGCGACAACCCGATCACCGTCGAAGCGATCGCACGCGGCCTCGACCTGCCGGGGGATGCGGTCGACGCCTCGACACTGACGGACGACGACGCGCTCGCCGCCGCGCTCGCGAGCAGTGACATCTTCGGACGAGTCAGCCCCGAGCAGAAACGTGTCGCCGTCGGGCTGCTCCGAGCGCAGGGCAGAACCGTCGCCATGACCGGCGACGGCGTCAACGACGCGATGGCGATCAAAGACGCGAGCCTGGGGATCGCGATGGGAACGGCGACGCCCGCGACGAAGGCCGTGTCGCGCATCGTGCTCCTCGACAACAAGTTCGAACGGCTGCCCGACGTGCTGTCATTCGGGCGCCGGGTGATCGCCAACGTCGAACGCGTGTCGAACATCTTCCTCGCGAAGACGGTGTACGGGATCATCCTGGCGCTGGTCAGCGCGGCCGTGCTCTGGCCGTTCCCCTTCCTTCCCCGGCAACTGACGCTCGTCTCATCCCTCGCCATCGGGATCCCTTCCTTCTTCCTGGCGCTCGCTCCCAACCGCCGCATCTACCGGCCGGGGGTGCTGTCGCGCGTTCTCAAGTACTCGATCCCGACCGGGGTGATCGCCGGGCTCACGTGCATCGTGGTGTACCTCCCGCTGTACCGCAGCATCCCGCTGCACGAGGCGCGGAGCATCACGACGATCTCGCTGTTCTGCGTCTCGCTCTGGATCCTCTGCGTGCTCACGCGCCCGCTCAGCGGCCCTCGGTGGGCCCTGCTGGCGGCGGTCAGCGTCGCCATGGTGCTCGTGTGCGTCATCCCTTTCACCGCGAGCTTCTTCCAGATGCATGTTCCGCTCGACATCACCCTCGTCTGGGGCATCGCCGTCGGCGCTGTCGGCGCTGTCGGCATCGAGCTCTTCTATCGCTTCGCCCGACGGCGCGGGCTGGTCTTCGACCGGGAGTGATCGTGGTAGATTTATCTTGACGTCAAGATAAATCTGGGCGCGAGCGACTTAGGCTTGCCTTGCTGGAAACGTTCTTCGACCGACAACAAGATTGAGATGAAGGCTTGCGTTACCAGGCCTGCCAATGAAGGAGAGGGCACTGTGTCTGCGGTGAACAGCTTTGGAGCGAAAGACACCCTGAAGGTCGGCTCGACCGAGTACGAGGTGTTCCGCATCGACAAAGTCGACGGATACGAGAAGCTTCCGTTCAGTCTCAAGGTGCTGCTGGAGAATCTCCTCCGCACCGAAGACGGTGCGAACATCACCGCCGACCACATCAAGGCCTTGGGCGACTGGGTTCCCACGGCGGAGCCCGACACCGAGATCCAGTTCACGCCGGCGCGCGTGATCATGCAGGACTTCACCGGCGTGCCCTGCATCGTCGACCTCGCCACCATGCGCGAAGCCGTCTCCGCACTCGGTGGCGACCCGAAGAAGATCAACCCGCTCGCTCCGGCCGAGATGGTCATCGACCACTCCGTCATCGCCGACCTCTTCGGCACCGAGAACGCCCTCGAGCGCAACACCGACATCGAGTACGAGCGCAACGGCGAGCGGTACCAGTTCCTTCGCTGGGGCCAGACCGCGTTCGACGACTTCAAGGTCGTTCCGCCGGGAACCGGCATCGTGCACCAGGTCAACATCGAATACCTCGCCAGGGTCACGATGACCCGCGAGGTGAACGGCGCACTCCAGGCTTACCCCGACACCTGCGTCGGCACCGACTCGCACACCACCATGGTGAACGGTCTCGGCGTGCTCGGCTGGGGCGTCGGCGGCATCGAGGCCGAGGCGGCCATGCTCGGCCAGCCCGTCTCCATGCTCATCCCCAAGGTCGTCGGCTTCAAGCTGACCGGCGCCATCCCCACCGGTGTGACGGCGACGGATGTCGTGCTCACGATCACCCAGATGCTGCGCAAGCACGGCGTCGTCGGCAAGTTCGTCGAGTTCTACGGCGCGGGCGTCGCCGAGGTGCCGCTGGCCAACCGCGCCACCATCGGCAACATGAGCCCCGAGTTCGGCTCGACCGCCGCCATGTTCCCGATCGACGACGTGACCCTCGACTACCTGCGCCTCACCGGGCGCAGCGCCGAGCAGATCGCCCTGGTCGAGGAGTACGCAAAGCTGCAGACCCTCTGGCACGACCCGTCGACCGAGCCGGTGTTCAGTGAGTACCTCGAGCTCGACCTCGGCACCGTCGTTCCGTCGATCGCCGGCCCGAAGCGTCCGCAAGACAGAATCGTGCTCGCCGAGGCCAAAGGCCAGTTCGAGAAAGACCTCGTCGACTACGCGGAGGTCTCGCACGACCTCGTCGACCTCACGATCTCCGAGTCGTTCCCGGCGTCAGACCCGGGCGAGCTGAGCCCGGAAGACACGAACAGCACGCACGAGCACCACCACCACAGCCACGCGCCGAAGACCGCCTCGAGCCCGACACCGGTCACCATCGCCGAGAACGGCGCCTCGTTCACGCTCGACCACGGAGCGGTCGCCATCGCGGCCATCACGTCGTGCACGAACACGTCGAACCCGTCGGTCATGCTGGCCGCCGGTCTGCTCGCCCGCAACGCCGCCCGCAAGGGCCTCAAGTCCAAGCCGTGGGTGAAGACCACGCTCGCCCCGGGCTCGAAGGTCGTCACCGACTACTACGAGAAGGCGGGACTCACCGGCTACCTCGAAGACCTCGGCTTCTACACAGTCGGCTACGGCTGCACGACCTGCATCGGTAACTCGGGACCCCTGATCGACGAGATCTCGCAGGCGGTCAACGACAACGACCTCGCCGTCACCGCGGTGCTCTCGGGCAACCGCAACTTCGAGGGCCGCATCAACCCCGACGTCAAGATGAACTATCTCGCGAGCCCGCCGCTGGTGATCGCCTACGCCCTCGCCGGCTCCATGAACTTCGACTTCGAGGTCGACGCGCTCGGTAAGGACCAAGACGGCAACGACGTCTTCCTCAAAGACATCTGGCCCGACGCGGCCGAGGTGCAGGAGACCATCGACTCGTCGATCAACGAGGGCATGTTCACCCACGAATACGCGAGCGTGTTCGAGGGTGACGACCGCTGGAAGTCGCTGCCCACGCCGACCGGCTCGGTCTTCGAGTGGGACGAGAAGTCGACGTACGTGCGGAAGCCCCCGTACTTCGACGGGATGACCCTGGAGACCACGCCGGTCACCGACATCCAGGGCGCGCGGGTGCTGGCGAAGCTCGGCGACTCGGTCACCACCGACCACATCAGCCCGGCGGGAAACATCAAGGCCGACAGCCCTGCGGGTCGTTACCTCGATGAGCACGGCATCGACCGCAAAGACTACAACTCCTACGGCTCGCGTCGCGGAAACCACGAGGTGATGATCCGCGGAACGTTCGCGAACATCCGCCTGAAGAACCAGCTCCTCGACGGCGTCGAAGGCGGCTACACGCGCGACTTCACCCAGGAGGGCGCGCCTCAGTCGTTCATCTACGACGCGTCGCAGCACTACCAGGAGCAGGGCATCCCGCTCGTCATCCTCGGCGGCAAGGAGTACGGCTCAGGCTCGTCGCGCGACTGGGCGGCGAAGGGCACGAGCCTGCTGGGCGTGCGCGCGGTCATCACCGAGAGCTTCGAGCGCATCCACCGCTCGAACCTCATCGGCATGGGCGTGGTTCCCCTGCAGTTCCCCGCCGGCGAGAGCTGGGCGTCGCTCGGCCTCGACGGCACGGAGGTCATCTCGATCGCCGGTCTGGAAGAGCTGAACGCCGGCACAACGCCGAAGACCGTGCGCGTCACCGCCGAGCCGTCCTCCGACTCGCCCGCCGGAAAGCAGACGATCGAGTTCGACGCGGTCGTGCGGATCGACACACCGGGTGAGGCCGACTACTACCGCAACGGCGGCATCCTGCAGTACGTGCTGCGGAGCCTCGTCTAGCCAGCGCGATCCGTCGGAGATCGACGAGAGGTGGCTCGGAATCACGGTTCCGAGCCACCTTCGATTTCCACGCGCCTAGACTCGAACCATGAGCATCCTCGAGACGATCCACGGTCCCCGCGACCTCGACGCGCTCACCGAAGAGCAGCTCGTGCAACTGGCGGGCGAGGTGCGCACGTTCCTCATCGCCAACGTCTCCAAGACGGGCGGGCACCTCGGTCCGAACCTGGGGGTCGTCGAGTCGACGATCGCCATCCACCGGGTGTTCGACTCACCCCGCGACGCGATCGTCTTCGACACCGGGCACCAGTCGTATGTGCACAAGCTGCTGACCGGTCGCCAAGACTTCTCTCTGCTGCGCCAGAAGGGTGGCCTCGCGGGCTACCCGCAGCGCTCGGAGTCGGAGCACGACATCGTCGAGAGTTCGCACGCCTCGAGCTCGCTCTCGTGGGCCGACGGCATCTCGCGCGCGTTCGCGATGACCGGTCAGGATGACAGGCACGTGATCGCGATGGTGGGCGACGGCGCGCTCACCGGCGGCATGACCTGGGAGGCGCTGAACAACATCAGCGACGACAACACCCGCCGGCTCATCATCGTCGTGAACGACAACGGCCGCTCCTACGCCCCGACGATCGGCGGCATGGCCCGCTTTCTCAACACGGTGCGCACGCGACGCAGCTACCGCAACCTGTACCTCTCGAGCCGGCGCGCATTCGACAAGCTCGGTGACCCCGGCCAGTCGCTCTACCGCGGCATCCGGGGCGGGCTGCACGGCTTCCTCAGCCGGTTCTCTAACAACGAGGCCCTCTACTCCAACCTCGACATCAAGTACATCGGGCCCGTTCACGGCCACGACATCGAAGCGATGGAGGAGGCGCTCCGGCAGGCGAAGAACTACGGCGCCCCGGTGATCGTGCACGCGATCACCCAGAAGGGCCGCGGTTACGAGCCGGCTCTGCGGGATGCGGCCGACCAGTTCCACGCGGTCGGTCAGATCGATCCCGAGACGGGCGAGCCGATCGAGAGCTCGAGCAAGCCCTCGTGGACGAGCGTGTTCGCCGACGAGATCGTGAACCTGGCGGAGGGGAACTCCCGGCTCGTCGGGATCACCGCCGCGATGCTGCGCCCGACCGGGCTCCACAAGTTCGCCGAGCGCTTCCCCGACCGGGTGCACGACGTCGGCATCGCCGAGCAGCACGCCGTGACCAGCGCCGCCGGCCTCGCGTTCGGCGGCCTGCATCCCGTGGTCGCGATCTATGCGACGTTCATCAACCGGGCGTTCGACCAGGTGCTGATGGACGTGGCGCTCCACAAAGCGGGCGTGACGTTCGTGCTCGACCGCGCCGGTGTGACGGGGCCCGATGGCCCGAGTCACCACGGCATCTGGGACCTGGCGATTCTGCAGGTCGTGCCGAACATCCGGCTGGCGGCACCGCGCGACGGGTCGCGCTTTCGGGAAGAGCTCGCGGAGGCCGTCGTCGTCGACGACGCCCCGACGGTTCTGCGGTTCCCGAGGGGCGCCGTCGGACCAGACATCGACGCCGTGCGCCGCACCGACGACGGTGTCGACGTTCTTCACGAGTCCGAGCGCAAAGACGTACTCCTCGTGACGGTGGGCCCGATGGCCACCCTCGGCCTGAAGGTTGCGGAACGTCTCGCGGCTCAGGGGATCGGCGCCACTGTCGTCGACCCGCGCTGGGTCGTTCCCGTGCCGAAGAGCGTCATCGCACTGGCTGCGGAGCACCGGATCGTCGTGACGATCGAAGACGGCATCCGGGTGGGCGGCATCGGCACCAGGGTTCGCCAAGATCTGCGCGAGGCCGGCATCGACACGGCCGTGGACGAGCTGGGGCTGCCCGACGAGTTCATCGACCACGCGACGCGCGAGGAGATCCTCGAAGAGGCAGGGCTCACCCCGCAGAACATCGCTCGTGACCTCGTCGCGCAGGTGCTGGGCAGCCGCATCCCCATCGCCCGTCCTCTGCCCGCCGAGGAGTTCAGCGAGCGCCACCTGGAAGCCTGAGCGGCGGCTTCAGCTCAGGCGACTTCAGCTCAGCGTGTAGACGTGCTCCACAGCGCCGCCCGCGAACGGCGTCGTGCGCAGCAGCTCCAACGGCGGTGACGCCTGGCCGACCGGCAGCAGCGGCTTTCCCGAGCCGACCAGGATCGGCATGATCGTCACGTGCAGCTGGTCGAGGAGCCCGGCGTCGGCGAACTGCGCCGCGACGGAGCCGCCGCCGACGACCCACACGTCACGATCGCCGGCCGCGGCTCGCAGCTCCGTGTCGAGCGTGCCGATGTCTCCGGCGAAGAATGTGATGTCTGCGCCGGCGACGACAGGGAGATCGCGGTGGGTGACCACCCAGGTGGGGATGCCGGCGTACGGCCATTCCAGGTTCTCGTCGCCGAGGAGGAAGTCGTAGGTCGCCGCCCCCATGACGATGGCGCCGATGCCCGACAGGAAGCGCTGATAGTGCTCGTCGTACGCCTCGAATCCGAACTGCAGGAGCCAGTCGATGCGGTCGTCGGAGTCGGCGATGAAGCCGTCGATCGAGGATGCGACGTAGTAGAGGGTTCGTGCCATGCGGCGAAGCTATCAGCGACGGCCGACATGCCGGTACGGCGGCAGCGGCTCCCTGTTCTGGAACTCCAGGATGGCCGGATTCACGATCAGTCCGTCTCGGATCTCGATGGCGCGGCGGATGGTCGTGTCGGCCTCCCACGCCTCCGGTCCGGCCAGAACGACCGACAGGAAGGGCGTGAGCGCCTCGCCGATCTCCCACGTCGCGGAGTCCCAGAGGTACGACGGGCTGTGGTCGACGGCGTAGTAGCGGACGTGGTCGCCCACCTCGAAGATCGGGTCGGAGAACGTCGTGGAGCGTGCCCAGCTGAATCCCATGCCCTCGTCGCAGGAGACGTCGACGATCAGGCTGCCCGGGGCGAAACCGTCGAGGTCGTTCTCGGTGAGGTAGGTGAGCGGTGCGTTCGGGTCTTGCAGGGTGCAGTTGACGACGATGTCCGCCTCGGCGAGGAAGGGCGCGATGGGCACCCGGCCGTGGTCGGTGATCACATGACTGAGGTGCGGCGCCGAGTCGTCGTGGTCGAACTGCACGATGCGCACGGAGTGGATGGGGGAGCCGACCGCCGCGACCTCGCGGTTCGTGAGGACCTGGACGTCGTGCACCCCGTGGGCGTTGAGCGCTGTCACGGCGCCGCGCGCGGTGGCGCCGAACCCGATCACGATCGCGTTCATCCGTCGTCCGTAGTCGCCGGTGAGCCCGACCAGCTGCAGGGCGTGCAGCACCGAGCAGTAGCCGGCGAGCTCGTTGTTGGCGTGAAAGACGTGCAGTCCGAAATGTCCGCTGCTCGTCCAGTGGTTCATGGCCTCGAACGCGATGAGGGTCAGCTGCTTGTCGATCGCACGCTGGGTGATCTCGCTGTCTTGCACGCAGTGCGGCCAGCCCCACAGCGTCTGGCCGTCGCGCAGGTCGTCGAGGTCGCTCGCCTGTGGTTTCGGCAGCAGAACCACGTCCGACTCGGCGATCACGTCGTTCCGGGATGCGATGCCGCCGACGAGCGGGCGCAACTGCTCGTCGGTGAAGCCGAAACGCTCGCCGTATCCGGTCTCCAGCATGATGCGTTCGCGCAGCTCGGGTTCGATGCGGTCGAGCCGGGCGGGATGCAGGGGCAGCCGACGCTCATCGGGCTTGCGGCTCGTGGCGAGCACGCCGAGCGAGAGAGTGGGGGTGGTCGGGCTGTCGGTCATCGTGCGGCTCCTCGTCGGGCGCCACGCTGGCTCCGTCGCCCCAGACTATGCCCAGAGTTTGACTTCGAGTGCGCTCTAAGTTCTATCGTGGGGACATGACCGATTCATCCCAGCCCGAACGGGCGATGTCGATCTCCGACGTGGCGGAGCTGACCGGGCTGTCGACCCACACCCTGCGCTACTACGAGCGCGAAGGACTGATGTTCGCACCCGTCGACCGCGCCTCGTCGTCGCACCGGCGGTACAGCGCGAACGACGTGACCTGGGTGACCTTCCTCACCAAGCTCAGGCTGACCTCCATGCCCATCGCGAAAATGCGCGAGTACGTCGAACTCGCCCGCCTCGGCGACGACAGCTCGGCCGAGCGGCTCGAACTCCTGCTCATCCACCGGATGAACGTCGTGCGCCGGCTGGAGGCGATGACGGCGAGCCTCGCTGCCATCGACTACAAGATCGGTCTCTATCAAGAAAAGGTAACCGCATGAAGAAGATCACTCTCGGAACCGACAAGCTCGAGGTCTCCCGGCTCGGACTCGGCTGCATGGGCATGTCGGCGTTCTACACCGGCGCCGGAACCGACGACGCCGGGTCGATCCGCACCATCCACCGCGCCGTCGACCTGGGTGTCACGTTCTTCGACACGGCCGAGATCTACGGGCCGTTCACCAACGAGGAACTGCTCGCCAAGGCTTTCGCCGGCAAGCGCGATCAGGTGGTCATCGCCACCAAGTTCGGCACGCTCCTGCACCGGTCGCCCGAGGTGAACGGGCAGCCGGCTCGAGGTCTCGACGGTTCGCCGGAGAACGTGCGGCTCTCGGTCGAACGTTCGCTGCGACGGCTGAACACCGACTACATCGACCTGTACTACCAGCACCGGATGGATCCGGGCACGCCGGTCGAGGAGACCGTCGGAGCGCTCGCCGAGCTCGTTCAGGAGGGCAAGATCCGTCACTACGGGCTGTCGGAGGCAGCGCCGGAGACCATCCGCCGCGCCAACGCCGTGCATCCGGTCACCGCGGTGCAGACCGAGTACTCGCTCTGGACGCGCGATCCCGAGGCCGAGGTGCTGCCGACCGTGCGCGAGCTCGGAATCGGTTTCGTTCCCTATTCGCCGCTCGGACGCGGCTTCCTCACGGGGACGATCCGTTCTCTCGACCAGCTCGCCGACGACGACTTCCGCCGGTTCAACCCGCGGTTCGAAGGCGACAACCTGGAGGCGAACATCCGCATCGTCGAGCAGGTCGACGCGATCGCGAAAGAGGTCGACGCGACGGCCGGTCAGGTGGCTCTCGCCTGGCTGCTGGCGCAGGGCGACGACATCGCCCCGATCCCCGGCACCCGCCGCGTGGAGAACCTGGAGCAGAACGTCGCCGCGGACGAGCTCGAACTGAGCCAGGATCAGGTCGACCGGCTCGCCGACGTCGCGGCGCCAGCCGGTGACCGCTACGCCGACATGAGCCCGCTCAACAAGTAGGCGCGGCTACTGCCGGGCGAACCGGATGCGCAGACTCCGTGCTTCGGGCCGAAGCGCGAACTCGGGCCACACGTCGGGACCGCACGCACGCGAGCCGAGGCCGTGCTGCGCTGCGTCGACGAACAGGTAGCTCGTGTCGCTCGACGGCAACTCGAAGGGATGCGCGGCCCGGGCGACCTGCTGCGGCGTGTGTCGCGACAGGGTGAACCCGGGCCTGCGTCCACGGGAGTCGGGCAGGAATTCGAGCGCGAGCGCGTCTCGCCCTCCGCTGCGGAGGGCGAGCGTGCGCACGTCCGAGCGATGTCCGGTCTCCTGGGGGCGCGCGTAGCCCGCGCCGAGCTCGTCGATGCCGGCTTCGAACCGGCCGACCCGGGCGGCGCGCAGGCTGTCCGGATACGACTCGAGCGGTCCGCGACCGAACCACTCGGCGCCGTCGACGCGTGAGTCCGACAGGTCGGGGAGCTCGAACCGCACGCCGATCCGAGGCCAGACGGTCTCCCATCCGGTGCCCGGCTCGATCTCGACACGCAGCTCGAGCCCGCCGTCGTCGAGAGTCCAGCTGGTCTCGACGAGCACCGCTCGCGAACTGTTCGCGGCGGAGACCTTGGTCAGTGTCCGCAGCCCCGCCGCGTCGTTCTGCAGCTCGAGGACGCGGTGGGTCAGACGGTCGAGCCCGTCCCGCCGCCAGAGCGAAGCGCTCGAGACACCGGGGCTGCTCGCGTCGCTGCCGTCCCAGAACGACGGTGCTGAGCCCTCGTCGTTGTCCGTCGGTGCGCGCCAGAGTTCCAGGCGCGGCCCGCGCACGGGCCGGCCCAGCAGTCCCACGAGCTGTCCGCGCTCGAACTCGGCCGGTCCGAGGGTGAGCGATCCGGTGCCGGCGGGGAGGATGCGCGCACGCGGCACCGCCGCGACGGGCGCGGCCGCCGTCCGGTTCAGCTGCGCGGACGCGACCAGGTGCCCCTCGGGGGCCCACGCGGTGGCCGAGCGCAGCACGGCGTCGATCGTCAGCCACGTCTCGCCCTGTCCGGCGGCGTCGATGTGGGGGAGCGGCACGGTCACCGTCTCGCCGGCTGCCAGTCGGGGCACCGCCAGCTCTCCCGCAGACACGTCGGTTCCGTCGTGCTCGACCCGCCAGCGGAATGCCAGGTCTGACGCGTCTGCCGAGTGTCGCAGATTGGTCAGGTGCACCGACTTGTCGTCGAAGGTGAACCGGATGGGCTGCACGACCGCCTTGAACTCCGCCAGGCCTGGGGTCGGAACGTCGTCGCTCAGCACCATGCCGTCCATGACGAAGTTGCCGTCGTGCACGACCTCGCCGAAGTCGCCTCCATAGGCGTAGAACGGCACACCGTCGCTCGTTTCGGCCAGGAGCCCGTGATCGCGCCACTCCCAGACGAAGCCGCCGTGCAGCCGCGGATGCTCGTGGGTCAGCGCGTCGTACTGGTCGAGCGCTCCCGGGCCGTTGCCCATCGCGTGGGCGTACTCGCAGAGCAGGAAGGGCTTGGCACGCTGGCGGGCGGCCTGGGCCGGGGTGCAGCCGAGGATGGGTGCGAGCGAGCCGTCTGTGCCGATCGCCTCGGTCTCGGGCACCGACGAGTACATCCGTGAGTACACATCCGTGTACTCACCCGTGTAATCACCCTCGTAGTGCACCGGGCGCTCGGGGTCGCGGGCGTGTACCCACGCGGACATCGCCGCGAGGTTCGATCCGGTGCCCGACTCGTTGCCGAGCGACCAGATCACGATGCTCGGGTGGTTCTTGTCGCGTTCGACGGTGCGCTGGATGCGGTCGAGATACGCCGCGTGCCACGCCTGATCGTCGCTCGGGTTGTTCCTCCAGCCGTCTTTCTCGAACCCGTGGGTCTCGAGATCGCACTCGTCGATCACCCACAGCCCGAGCTCGTCGGCCAGGTCGAGCAGGCGCGGATGCGGCGGATAATGGCTCGTGCGGATCGCGTTCACGTTGAACCGCTTCATGCGCGCCAGATCCTCGCGGGCGTTCTCCTCGTCGAAGACGCGACCGCGCACGGGATGTGTCTCGTGCCGGTTCATCCCGTGGAAGACCACCCGGCGGCCGTTCACCAGAAAACGGTCGCCGCGGATCTCGACAGAACGGAAGCCGAGCCGCAGGTCGATGCTCTCGGCCTCGTTCGACAGCGACGCGGAGTAGAGACGGGGCGTTTCGGCGCTCCACGGCTCGACCGCGCCCACGTCGAGGGGCACGACGTCGGCGGGCGAGTCCCACACCTGCTCGATGCCGAGCTCCGGGATGCGCAGGGTCAACGGATACGCCTCGGGTGCGGCCGTGATCTCGGTCGTCACGGTGCCGCGTCCTTCGTGGAAGCCCGCTCGTAGCCACGCATCCTCGATGCCGCCGGCGGGCCGCGCGATCAGTGTGACATCGCGGAAGATGCCCGGCAGCCACCACTGGTCCTGGTCTTCGAGGTAGCTGGCCGCCGACCACTGGTGAACGCGCACCACCACGAGGTTGTCTCCGGCGCGCACGGAGGCCGTGACGTCGAACTCCTGCGCGAGGCGGCTGCCGGTGGCGATGCCGATCTCGCCGCCGTTCACCCAGACCTTGTACATCGACTCGACGCCCTCGAACCGCAGAACGATCCGCTCGGCGTCGATCCACGATGCGGGAACCTCGACATGGCGGCGGTAGTCGCCGGTGGGGTTCTCGTCGGGAACGTGCGGCGGGTCGATCGGAAACGGGAACTGGATGTTCGTGTAAATCGGCGCACCGTACCGGCCGTCGCCCTGCAGTACCCAGTGCGACGGGACCGGGATGGTGTCCCATCCCGAGTCGTCGAAGTCACGCTCGCCCACCTCCTCAGTGGCGGGTGCGGCGGGGGAGAGCCGGAATCGCCAGTCGCCGTTGAGGCTCAGGCTGGGCGCATCCGAGTGCAGCCACGATCGGGCCGGGCGGCGGGCGCCACGACCGGGCGCGGTATCGGCGAGGTAGGGAGCGGGTGCCACTGGCATAGCATGAGGCTAGCTGAATCTCGACGACCTGACCTAATTTGGAGACGCAGATGACCGGTGCAGAGCGCCCCCGCCGCCGCGGGCCGTATGCGAAGACGGCCGCGCGCCGCGAGCAGATCATCGACGAGGCGTACCGGCTCTTCTCGCTCAAGGGCTACCACGCCAGTTCGTTGCGAGACGTCGCCACCGCGGCGGGCATGAGTCAGTCGAACCTGCAGCACCATTTCGCGGGCAAAGAGGAGCTGCTGCTCGCCGTGCTGGCGCGGCGCGACGAACTCCGAGGAGGCGACCTGCCTGGTGACGAGGGCGCGTCGTTCGAGAGGCACATCGTCGCGCAGGCGAAAGCCAACGAGAGCGTCCCCGGCCTGATCGCGCTCTACAGCGTGCTCGCGGCCGAGGCGACGACCGAGGGCCACCCGGCGCGCGACTACTTTCTCGAGCGGTACGAGACGCTGCAGGCCGAGTACACGGCCGAGTTCGAGGCGCTCCGCCGAGCGGGGCGTCTCCGTGACGGGGTCGACCCGGCCATCGCCGCGACGACCGTGGTCGCGCTCTGGGAGGGCATCCAGTTGCGGTGGCTGTACACACCGGATGCGATCGACGCGTCCGCCACGCTGCGCGCCTACCTCGAGCTGGTGCTCACGGCCTGAAGACCAACGAGGGGTCCCGACTCGCCGTCAGCGGACCTGGCGTGACGGCGTGTCCGGACCCCTCGATGAGCGGAGCGCCGCTTACGCGACGCCCTTCACGGGCGGGTGGTGGAACGTGTCGCCGAAGACGCGCTCCGACGCCCCGACCCGATCGAGGTACGGCGTGATGCCGCCCATCTGGAACGGGAAGCCGGCGCCCAGGATCATGCAGAGGTCGATGTCTTCCGCAGCGTGCACGACGTCGTCTTCGAGCATCCGGTGGATCTCGTCGGCGAGGCCGTCTTCGAGGCGTTGGAGGATCTGCTCCTTCGTCCACGGGTTCTTGCCGCCGGAGATGATCTTCACCGCGGTCTTGTCGAAGCCCTTGATCTTGCCCTTGGCGTCTTTCTCGAGCAGCTTGCCGTGCTCGGCGAGCTTGTGCAGGTTCTCGCTGCGGTAGAAGCGCTCCGGGAACGCTTCGTGGTGCGTGTCGAGAACGTGCGCGCCGACCTTGAGCCCGACGAGGTCGAGCAGCGCCGACGGCGGCATGGGCAGCCCGAGCGGTGCGAACGCCTCGTCGACGACCTCGAACGAGGTTCCGTCGTCGACCGCGTGCATCGCCTCGCCGAGCACCTTGGCCAGAACCCGGTTGACGACGAATCCGGGGGTATCGGCGGTGATGACCGCGTTCTTCCGGAGTGCCGCTGCCGTGACCATCGCGGTCGACAGCGTCGCCTCATCGGTGTTCGGGGTGTTGACGACCTCGATCAGTGGCATCACGGCGACCGGCGTGAAGAAGTGGAAGCCGACGAGGCGTTCCGGATGCTTCAGCTTGGCGCCGATCTTCTCCACCGACAGTGAGGAGGTGTTCGTGGCCAGCACGGCGTCGTCGGAGATGTACTGCTCGATCTCCTCGAAGACGTTCTGCTTCACGCTCAGCTCTTCGAACACGGCCTCGATCACCCAGTCGGCGTCGGCGAAGAGCGACTTGTCGGTCGTGCCGGTGACGAGCGCGCGCAGGCGGTTGCCCTCATCCGGTGAGATGCGGCCCTTCTCCTGGAGCTTGCCGATCTCGTCGTGGATGTAGGCGACGCCCTTGTCGACGTGCGCCTGGTCGAGGTCGGTGATCACCACGGGAACGCGCAGCCGGCGGACGAACAGCAGTGCGAACTGGCTTGCCATGTAGCCGGCGCCGATCACGCCGACCTTGGTGACCTTCTTCGCGAGCTTCTTGTCGGGCGCCCCCGCCGGGCGCTTCGCGCGCTTCTGCACCAGGTTGAAGGCGTAGATGCTCGCCTGGAACTGATCGCCGGAGATGAGCTCGCCGAGCACGTCGTCTTCGCGCTCGAAACCCTCCTCCTTGGTGCCGCTCTTCGCCGCCTTGAGCAGGTCGAGAGCAGCGTACGGCGACTTGGGAACCGTGCCGATGCGGCTCTCGAGCATCTTGCGGGCGATGCCGATGGCGGCATCCCACTTGACCATCCGCTCGACCTTGCCCGGCACGTGCGGGCGCTTGACGGTCAGCTCGCGCGAGACGACCTTGTCGGCCCACTTGATCGAGTCTTCGAGAAAGTTGGCCGAGTCGAAGATCGCGTCGGCGATGCCCAGGTCGAACACGTCCTGAGGCTTCAGCATGCGGTTCTGCTTGAGCGGGTTCTCGACGATCACCTTGAGGGCGTTCTCGATGCCGATCAGGTTCGGCAGCAGGTACGCACCGCCCCAGCCGGGGATCAGGCCGAGGAAGACCTCGGGAAGTGCGAACGCCGCCGTCGAGCGGTCGATGGTGCGGTAGTCGGCGTTGAGGCCGATCTCCACGCCACCGCCGAGGGCCAACCCGTTCGTGAACACGAACGAGGGAACGCCGAAGGTCGCCTGCTTGCCGAGCACGTAGTGGCCGAGCTGGGGGAGCAGCTTCGCCACCTCCTTGTTCGGGATGTCGCCGACCTTCGAGAGGTCGGCGCCGGCGGCGAGGATGAACGGCTTGCCCGTGACGGCCACCGCATGGATCTCGCCCCGGGATGCGCGCTCGGTCAGCGCGTCGAACGTCTCGCCGAGCTCGATCAGCGTCGCCGGGCCGAGCGTGTTCGGACGGGTGTGGTCGCGGCCGTTGTCGAGCGTGACCAGAGCGAGCACCTTGCCGCCGGAGAGCGGCACGTCCTTCACATACGAGTGGGT
This sequence comes from Leifsonia sp. NPDC058292, assembly GCF_042880955.1. Lineage (NCBI taxonomy): Bacteria > Bacillati > Actinomycetota > Actinomycetes > Micrococcales > Microbacteriaceae > Leifsonia > Leifsonia sp. NPDC058292. Next base: position 31,518 of record NZ_JBHVYL010000024.1, on the reverse strand, counting down.
GACGACCTCGTCGTCGGAGACGGCAGCGAGCGGGCTGAAGTCGATGGTGGAGTAGTCGGTCACGTGTCAGGCCTTCCGCGCGCGCTTGTTGTAGTGGGGGTTCTCCCAGATGACGCTTCCGCCCTGGCCGAGGCCGACGCACATGGCCGTCAGTCCGTACCGCACCTCGGGGTGCTCCTCGAACTGGGCGGCGAGCTGGATCATCAGGCGCACGCCGCTGGCGGCGAGCGGGTGGCCGACGGCGATCGCGCCGCCCCACTTGTTGACGCGGTCATCGTCATCGTCGATGCCGAAGTGGTCGAGCAGCGAGAGCACCTGGATGGCGAACGCCTCGTTCAGCTCGAACAGTCCGATGTCGTCGATCGTCAGACCGGCCTTGCGGAGAGCCTTCTCGGTCGACGGCACCGGGCCGATGCCCATGATCTCCGGCTCGACACCGGCGAACGCGAAGCTGACCATGCGCATCTTCGGCTGCAGGCCGAACTCCTTCACGGCGTCGCCCGACGCGAGCAGGCTCGCCGTGGCGCCGTCGGTGAGGGGTGAGGAGTTGCCGGCGCTGACGCGGCCGTGCGGCCGGAACGGGGTGCGCAGGGTGGCGAGAGACTCCATGTTCGTCTCAGGGCGCATCCCCTCGTCTTGCGTCGCCAGACCCCAGCCGTTCTCGGAGCGGATGGCGACCGGCACCAGGTCGGGCTGGATCTTGCCCGCGGCATAGGCGGCGGCCGTCTTCTGCTGGCTCCGCATGGCGTAGCGGTCGCTGCGCTCCTTCGTCAGAGCCGGGAAGCGGTCGTGGATGCGCTCGGCGGTGGAACCCATGTTGAGGGCGTCTTCGCCGACCAGGCGCTCGGAGAGGAAGCGCGGGTTCGGGTCGGCGCCGAAGCCCATCGGGTGGCGTCCCATGTGCTCGACGCCTCCGGCGATGGCCAGGTCGTATGCGCCGAACGCGATACCGGAGCCCAGGGTGGTGACGCTCGTCATGGCGCCGGCGCACATCCTGTCGATGGCGAAACCGGGGACGGACTTGGGAAGACCGGCGAGCAGCGCGGCGGTACGGCCGAGCGTGAGGCCCTGGTCGCCCTGCTGGGTGGTCGCTGCGATCGCGACGTCATCGATTCGGTCTTTGGGCACGTTCGGATTGCGCTCCATCAGGTCGATCATGGCCTTGACCACCAGATCGTCCGCTCGCGTGTTCCAGTACTGCCCTTTTTCGCCGGCTCGTCCGAACGGAGTGCGAACTCCGTCGACGAAGACGACATCAACTCTATCGGCCACAATGCCTCCATAATCAGGTCGACATCGATCTTAAGGAGCCGAGCTGAACGGACGGAATCGTTTGATTCTTCCTACGAATCCGCTTCGTCGGGTTCCGCGGGCTTTTGGTGGGCTTCCACAAAAGCCTGGGCGATCGACTGTGAGGTTGCCTCAATCTGCCAGGGGCGAGCGCCCCATCCGGCGAGGGCATCGCCGACCGTCTCCGGCGTGATCTCGGCCGGTGGAGCCCAGGCGACGCGACGAAGCGTCTCGGGCGTCATGAGGTTCTCCATCGGGATGGACAGCCGCTCGGAGAGTTCGCCGACCGCGGCGCGCGCGGCCTTCAAGCGGGCGTCCGCCTCCGGGTTGCGGTCGATCCAGGCGCGCGGAGGGGGGAGGGTGTCGCCGTTCGCGCGGAGGACGGGGAGGTCTTTCGTGGTGCGGCCGGCCTCGACCGCGGCCCACCAGCGGTCGATCTCGGTGCGGCTCGCGCGGCCGTTGAACTCGCGGAGCGACGCCAGGGCGCGCTTCGACTCCGGCATCGCCTTGGCGACCGCGGTCAGAGAGGCGTCCGGAACCAAGCGGCCGGGTGCCGTGTCGGTCTCACGAGCGAGTTCGTCGCGGCTCAGCCACAGCTCGCGGGCCACGGCGAGATTGCGGAGACCCTTGACGGCGTGGATGCCGGAGAGGCGGCGCCACGGTTCCGCCCGCATCGGTTTCAGGTCGCGCGTGAGCTCGGCGGAGAACTCCTGCTCAGCGATACCGGATTTGCCCGCTTCGATCAGCAGCGCATTGATCGCGTCGCGCAGATCGGGGAGGAGCTCGACGTCGAGCGCGGCGTAGACCAGCCACGGCTCGGGCAGAGGCCGGGTCGACCAGTCGGCGGCAGAGTGCTCTTTGGCGAGATGGATGCCGAGAAGCTCCTCGACGACCGTGCCGAGGCCGACCCGGGGCATGCCGAGCAGTCGCGCGGCGAGCTCCGTGTCGAAGATCCTGTGCGGGTCGAGGCCGACCTCCCGCAAGCAGGTGAGGTCTTGGGTCGCCGCGTGCAGCACCCACTCCTCGTCGGCGATGCTGTCGTTGAGCTCGTCGAACCGGCCGATCGCCGGCGGGTCGAAGAGGAAGGTGCCCGAACCACGCCGGAAGACCTGGATCAGGTACGCGCGCTGCGAGTAGCGGAAGCCGGAGGCGCGCTCCGCGTCCACCGCGATGGGCCCGGTGCCGGCGGCGATGGACTCCACTGCGGCGAGGTAGTCCTTGCGATCGGCGATGACGAAGTGGTCAGTCACGAGGGGCCCGTCTGGTCGAGAGCAGGCTCACACCCTCGCCCGCCGGGGGGAGGCCGGCGAGCATGCAGAGCAGCTCACCCCATCCCTCGACGTGGGCCTTGATGTCGTGCTCGAGTGGCGTCCACGAGGCACGGAGCTCGATCTGCGAGCCGTCGCCCTGCTTGGCGAGCTCGCCGAAACCGGTGGAGATGATCTTGGTGGCCGTTCCGCTCGCTGCGGTGTAGCTGGCATGACGCGCATCGAGCGCGTCCACGAGCCACGACCACGCGACGTCGGCGAGAAACGGATCGAGCCCGATATCGGTTTCGAGGGGAGCCTGCGCGAAGCAGACGACGCGGAAGCGGCCGCCCCAGGCCTCCGGTTCTTCTGGATCGTACAGAAGGATGAACCGGCCCGTACCGAGATCGGAGTCTGCGCCGTGCCGCGCAGGGCGCACATCCGCAGCGAGCGCGACCGCGTACGGCGCCAGCTGCCCCGGGGCCGGGATCTCCGTGATCACGAGCTCTGAGCGCGATGTCACGGTGCGGATGGTCTCCAACGCCGCGGCGAACTCCGGGGGAGTGCGAGGGGTCGAGGATGTTGTCGGCACGCTACGAACACTAGGGTCGGTTGCCTACGCTGCCGGGTAAGGCACGCCGCTGGCAGACTCCTGGACGGTGACCGAGTATTCGGCGATACGCTGCTTGACATGGCGAGGTCGACGAGCGCGAAATCCCTTTGGACGGCTGCCGCGGTCGGCGGCGGACTTGCACTGATCGCTGCGGCGTGCGCCGGTCTGGTGATGGCGCGGGTCGCGCTCACCGTGATCACACCGGTGCGGAAGCGACCGCAGAACCAGAGCATCCGGGCCGTCGACGAGGATGCAGGAACGGTCACCCTCAAACACACGCCGGATGCCGCTGTCCCCGGCCGGTACGGCCTCTGGTTCGACGACGACACCGGGTACGCGAAGGTCGGCGGCGTGATCCAGAAGTCGGACGCCAATGTCGAGCGCGAGCTGCAGGACGTGGCGTTCGGAGACATCCGGCCGACGTCGAGGGCCAGGCTGAGCGGCTACTACTACCTGGAACCGGCCGAGCTCGGGGTGCCCGTGCGCAGCGTGACCATCGAGACCGAGCTCGGAGAGGCGCCCGCGTGGCGGTTCCCGCCGGCCGATGGCACCGACACCGGGCGCTGGGTCATCCAGGTGCACGGCTGGGGTGCGACGCGCCAAGAGGGATTGCGCGCGGTCAAGACTTTTCGCGAGCAGGGTTACACGACCCTGCTCGCGTCCTACCGCAACGACGGCGATGCTCCAGAGAGCGCCGACCGCCGCTACGGACTCGGCGGCACGGAGTGGCACGACATCGATGCCGCCCTCCGGTACGCCGCCGACAGCGGCGCGACATCGATCGTCTTGATGGGCTGGTCGATGGGCGGGGCCGTGGTGCTGCAGACGCTCACCCGGTCGTCGTCCGCCGAGCTGGTGCATGGCATCATCCTCGACTCCCCGGTCATCGACTGGATCGACACCCTCGAATACCAGGCGCGACTGCTGCGCCTGCCCGACCCGATCACGCAGGGGGCGCTCCGCCTCATCGAGTCGACCTGGAGCGCTCCCATCACCGGGCTCGGCGCACCGATCGATCTCGCGAGCATGAACTTCGTGGCGCGGGCCTCGGAGCTCGACCGCCCCACGCTGATCCTGCACAGCGACGATGACGGGTTCGTGCCATCGACCGCATCCCGCGCGCTCGCCGAAGCCCGGAGCGACATCGTCACCCTGGTGCCGTTCGCGACCGCGCTGCACACCAAGCTCTGGAACTACGACGAGGCGCGCTGGAGTTCATCGATCGCCGACTGGCTCGACGAGCACATCGTCTGAGGCCCACTCATCGGCGGGGCCAGGCCGGGCGACGTCTCAGGCCGCGAGTTTCTCGCGCACCTGCCGTTTGGTGCGGCCGAGCAACGCCGACATGCCACGGATGCGCAACGGCGACACGGCCTGCGTGAGCCCGATGGTCTGCGGGTAGTCGTCGGGCACGGCCAGAACCTCGTCGGCGGTCAGCCCGGCCAGCCCCTGCACGAGGATCGACGCGAAACCCCGTGTGGTCGGGGACTCGCGCGGCGCGGTGGCGTGGAGGTGCACGACGTTCGAGTCGTCCACCTCCACGAAGATGTACACCGGCGACTGGCACTCCTCGACCCGCTCGAGCAGGTCGGGATGATCGCGATAGCGCTCGGGCAGCTCGGGGAGCTCGTTCGAGAACTCGAGCAGCAGCTGCAGCCGGTCGGGTTGTTCGAGCGCCAAGAAGTCGTCACGGATCTCGGCGAGTGCCGGAGCCAAAGAGGTCATGAACCGATTTTACTTCGCCGGAACCTCACCGGGCTCGCTGCCGGTGACGATGGGAACGCGCACGGCGCTACCCCATTCCGTCCACGAGCCGTCGTAGTTGCGCACGTTCTCGAACCCGAGCAGGTGCGTGAGCACGAACCAGGTGTGGCTCGACCGCTCACCGATACGGCAGTAGGCGATCACATCGTCACCCGGCTTCAGGCCGGCGTCGCCGAGGTAGATGCCCTCCAGCTCGGGGCGGCGCTTGAAGGTGGCGTCGGCGGCGGCCGCGCGCGCCCACGGCACGGAGGCGGCCGACGGGATGTGGCCGGCACGCAGGGCGCTCTCGGTCGGGTAGCCGGGGATCTCGGTGCGCTCGCCGCTGTACTCCTCGGGGGAGCGCACGTCGATCAGGGGCTTGCCGAGGTGGGCGAGCACGTCATCCTTGAACGCACGGATCACCGTGTCGTCGCGCTCGACCACCGGGTACTCGACCGGCTCGCGCGTCGTCGCGTCCGTTGTGATCTCGCGGCCCTCCGCGATCCACTTGTCGCGGCCGCCGTCGAGCAGGCGCACATCGTCGTGACCGAACAGGCTGAACACCCAGAGCGCGTAGGCCGCCCACCAGTTGTTCTTGTCGCCGTAGAACACGATCGTGTCGTCGCGGGAGATTCCCTTGGCGCTCAGTAGCTGGGCGAACCGCTCGCCGTCGACGTAGTCGCGCTGCACCGGGTCGTTGAGGTCGGTGTGCCAGTCGATCTTGACCGAACCCGGGATGTGGCCGGTGTCGTACAGCAACACGTCTTCATCCGATTCGACCACCACCAGTCCCGGTTCGCCCAGGTGCTCCTGCAACCACTCGGTGCTCACCAGGCTTTCTGGATGCGCGTAGTCGGCGAAAGCGGGGGACGGGTCGACCTCGATGGACATGCGGATGTACCTCCTGATGGCGCACGGAGCGCAGAGAACTCTCGTCGGCGTCGGATTAGGCTGGAAGCCTCGACACACAGCGAACTTACGTTCCAGGCTAACGCGGTGTAAACGGTCGCTGTAAGACTTCGACACAGTCACGCCCCCGATCAAAGGTGCAGTTTCATGACGTTCGACCCCGAAGCGACCGCAGCCGAGGCGACGGCCGACACCAGCGCCCTGGTGCGCCTGGCCGATCGCACTCCCGACATCACCGGAGCGGAGATCGCGGAGTCGCTCGTTCCGCCATCGCAGTTCGCGCACGCGACGTTCGAGTCCTACCGCCCCGACCACGACTATCCGTCGCAGTCCGAGGCGGTTAGCATTCTGAAGACCTTCGTCAAATCGTGGGAGCCGCAGCGCCCGGCCGGGCTGTTCAGCCGCAACCGCAAGAAGGCGGAGACCAAGCCGGGCGTCTACCTCGACGGCGGATTCGGCGTCGGTAAGACCCACCTGCTCGCGTCCCTCTGGCACGAGGCTCCCGGCCCCAAGTATTTCGGCACCTTCATCGAGTACACCGCCCTGGTCGGCGCACTGGGATACGCGGGCGCCGTGAACCTGCTGCGCGGATCGGCGTTGATCTGCATCGACGAGTTCGAGCTCGACGACCCCGGCGACACCATGATGATGACGAGGATGCTCGGCGAACTCGTCGCCTCGGGAACCCGCATCGCCGCCACGTCGAACACCCCACCGAACGCGCTCGGCGAGGGGCGCTTCGCCGCGAGTGACTTCCTGCGCGAGATCCAGGCGCTGTCCGACCGGTTCGAGACCGTTCGCATCGATGGGCTCGACTACCGGCGCCGCGACACCGAGGGGCGCGCGGTCACGATCGAGCGGGAGGCGTTCGACGAGACGACGGCGGCGCTCGCCGCGCGCGGAACCGCCGTGAGCTCCGACGACTTCGGCGACCTGATCGCGCACCTGGCGACGGTCCACCCGTCGAAGTACATCAAGCTGCTCGACGGCGTCGACGTCATCGGGCTCACCGACGTGCACATCCTCCACGACCAGATGGCGGCTCTGCGCCTGGTCGCCTTCATCGACCGCGTCTACGACGCCGAGATACCGATCATCCAGACGGGCGTGCCGCTCAACGAGGTGTTCGACGAGGAGATGCTCGGCGGCGGCTACCGCAAGAAGTACCTGCGCTCGGTGTCCCGCATGATCGCGCTGACCACGGGCGAACTTCCCCCACACGACGAGTAGCGGGCGGCCGGCGGGCCCGGACGCTCCGACCGCATTCGCCGCTGCACGAAACACGATGTTTACATCCACCGTCGACCCGTAACACTCGCGAAACACGAGCATCGCTCGACCGAAACCTCTCCCGGTAAAACTGGCGACACCCCGAAGCGCTCGTGAACCCGAGGTCGAGCGGGGACATTTTGTGCACTCACGAGAGAGGTAGACCATTCGTATGTTGCTACACACAGCAGCTGAAGCCGCTACGACGGTGTCGGTGAACACCCTGTGGCTGCTCGTCGCCGCCGCGCTTGTTCTGCTCATGACGCCCGGCGTCGCCTTCTTCTACGGAGGAATGGTGCGGGCCAAGAGCGTCGTCAGCATGATGATGATGAGCTTCGGCGCGATCGCGGTCGTCGGAGTGCTCTGGGTGCTCTACGGGTACTCCATGTCGTTCACGTCCGGTGACGACTGGCTGATCCCGCACGTGCTCGGCAACCCGTTCACGAACGCCGGGCTCATCCCGCTCCTGACCGCCGACAACGGCGGGCCCGACATGAACATGCTCGCGTTCGCCGGTTTCCAGGCCACGTTCGCGATCATCACCGTCGCCCTGATCTCGGGTGCGATCGCCGACCGCGCCAAGTTCGGCGCCTGGATGGTCTTCTCGGCGATCTGGGTCACGGTCGTCTACTTCCCGGTCGCGAGCTGGGTGTTCAACTTCACCCTCGGTGACAAGGGGCTGACCGACGGCGGCTGGATCGTCTTCGGATTGGGCGTCAACGACTTCGCCGGTGGAACGGCGGTGCACATCAACGCCGGTGCTGCGGGCCTCGCCCTGGCACTCGTGCTCGGCAAGCGCATCGGGTTCCAGAAGGGCATGGCGAAGCCGCACAACGTCCCCCTCACGCTCCTTGGCGCCGCGCTCCTGTGGTTCGGATGGTTCGGGTTCAACGCCGGTTCCGAGGCTGCGGTCGACGGTATTGCGGCCCTCGCCTGGATCAACACGTTGGCCGCTCCGGCCGCAGCGACCATCGGCTGGCTGGTCATCGAGAAGCTCCGCGACGGCAAGCCGACCTCGATCGGCGCAGCATCCGGCGCCGTCGCGGGTCTGGTCGCGATCACCCCGGCCTGTAACATCCTGACGCCGTTCTGGGCCATCGTGCTCGGTCTCATCGCCGGTGCGGTCTGCGCCCTGGCTGTCGACCTCAAGTTCAAGCTCGGCTTCGACGACTCGCTCGATGTGGTGGGCATCCACCTCGTCGGCGGCATCATCGGTACCCTCTACATCGGTATCTTCGGCACCGGCATCGGCCTCATCGACACGGGCAGCTTCAAGCAGCTCGGGGCCCAGGCCCTCGGCGCCTTCGCCGTGCTGATCTACTCGTTCGTGCTGACCTTCGTCATCGGCTGGATCATCCAGAAGACGATGGGGTTCCGCATCAAGAACGAGGACGAGCTGGCCGGCGTCGACACCACGGTGCACGGCGAAGAGGGCTACGCGCTCGACACCGTCTGATCCATTTCACACAGCAGCAGAACGGGGTGTCGCCTTCGGGCGGCGCCCCGTTTCGCGTGGCGCTAGGGTGAACGCAGCACACGGCGAGAAGGAGGACGGCCGATGGTCTCGTGGCGGCCCGACGCCATCGCCTTGGTTGCATCGACGGCTTCGAGCCGGCAGGTGGATGCGCTGCTCCTGCTCGTGTGCGCCACCTTCGCTTTCGCCGTGGTCGTCGGGGTCCCGTTCTTCTACGGTGGGATGTCGGGGCGGGCCGGAGCCATCGCAGCGTTTCGAGCGGCCGTCTCCGGGGCCGCCGTGGTGGTGCTGCTCGCGCTGGTCGGCGGCTACGGGATGATGGTCGGCCCGGCGCTCATCCCCGGCGTCGTGGGGCGTCCTGACTGGGGTCTTGGCTCAGCGCTGGCGAAATCCGCGGGAGATCCGTATCCCTTGGCACAGGCGGCGTACCTGATCGTGCTCAGCGCTGTCGCCGTCGCCATCCTCGGTGCCGCTGTCGCGTCGCGGGTGACCCTGCGCGCCTGGATGGTCTTCGTCGCGCTCTGGTCGGTGCTGGTGCTCTTCCCCGCGTTCTTCGCCGTGTTCGCGCTGAACGACGGATGGGCCGTCGCCGGTCTGCGGGTCATCGACTTCGGCGGCGCACTGCCGGTGTCACTGGCGGCGGGGAGCGCGGCCGCTGGGGTCATCCTGGCCTGCGGACGGCGCAGTCATCCGCCGGCCGGCACCCAGAGCCTGCCCCTGTCGTCCATCGGGGGAGCGCTGGTCTGGTTCGGCTGGTTCGGTATCACGGTCGGCTCCGAGGGAGCCGTCGACGCGTACACCGGGCTGATCTGGATCAACACCCTCGTCGCATCGGCCGGGGGCGTTCTCGCCTGGGTGGTGGTGGACAGGGTGATGCTGCGCCGGCCGACCATCACCAGCGCCCTCTGCGGCGCCGTCTCTGGCCTGGTGGCGATCACTCCGGGTTCGGGAGTCGTGGCACCAGGATGGGCGCTCATCCTCGGCGTGCTGGCCGCGCTCGCTTGCGCCTCCATGGTGGATGTGGCCGCCCGCGCCCGTTTCGGCGTTCCGATGATGATCGGGGTCGTCCACATCGTGGCGAGTCTTGTCGGTCTGCTCTTCGTCGGACTGTTCGCCACCGGCGGCGGCATGATCGACAGCGGAAACTTCGACCTGTTCGTCGGCCAGGCGATCGCCGGGTTCGGCGTAGCGCTCTACTCGTTCGCGGTGTCGTCGGGCATCGCGCTGGCGCTGCGCTTCAGCATCGGCCTCGCCCGCGTCGGGTATGGTGCCGATCGTGGCATCACCGATGAGATTTCTGCGCGCTCCGGCCGACGTGTTCCGTCCGAACACGAAGAACCTCACACGGCCGTCGACGGCGCCGACGGTGCGCCCACCGGACCTGTCACCGGGACGGAGCGGCCCGGAGGCGACGGTCGAGGTTGACCCCGGACGAATCGGCAAGGTGACGACCGCGTACTCCCCGAGCACCGATGGCGACGCCGACCCGGGCGAGATCATCTGGACCTGGGTGCCGTACGAGGAGCGTGACGGCCGGGGCAAGGACAGGCCCGTGCTCGTTGTCGCGTCAGAGCCCGGGAGCAGCGTGCTCGCCGTGCAGCTGACCAGCCAGGAGCATCCCGGCCGGCCGGAGTATGTGCCGGTCGGCACCGGCGCCTGGGACGCACAGCGGCGCCCCAGCTACGCCGTGCTCGACCGGGTGTTCCGGGTGCACCAGTCGGGGATGCGCCGCGAGGCGGCAGCACTCGACGCCCGCCGCTTCGAAGCGGTGCGGGCTGCGCTCGGCGCCCGATACGGCTGGCGCTGACCGGGCACCCACGGAAGGCGCAGGGGCGCTGGTCACGGTCCGCCGCTGAGGGAGCACTGACGCAGCTCGTCGCCTGACGCTACGACGATCCCGAGGGGGAGTGTGAGGCCGGGAGGCGCGTAGATCGTGCCGCCCCCGATGGTGTGTCCGCGCGCCTCCAGCCCCATCAGGTCGTCGCGGGTCGCAGCTAGCTTGCGCCCGCCGCTGAGGCAGGTGAAGTTTCGTCCCTCGTATTGAACACGGGTGGGGATCGCCCCCGGCCACCAATCGGCTGTCGCGGCGTGCACCTGCACGAAGAAGACGACGGCGCCGCAGATGACGACGATGATGGTGCCCGCGACAACGAGCATCTGCAGTCGTGTCCGCATCCGTTCCTCCTCACTTGCGAACCGCATCCGGAAAACGCGTCCGGCTACGGAGCGTCGGTCATCCGAACAGGGTCGTGATCATCTTGTCGGTGTACTGGTCGGGGCCGGCGTCGTACCAGTCGGACGCCAGCCAGACGCCGCCCCGGAAGAACTGCGACTCTCCGACGAGGGCGCCGTTTCCGTCGGGGACGTTGGTGACGCACCAGTCGCCGCCGCGATATGGCGTGCAGACCGCGCCCAGCGCCTTCGCTCGGGCCAGGGCGGCGTCTCGAACCGTCTGGTCGGCGTGCCTCACCTGCGTGGTGAGGAATTGCGCGGACGGGCCCGTCGCCGGCGCCCAGTCGCAGACCAGACCGGGGTCGGCCGACAGCAGGGCCGAGATCGTCGGGTCATGGGAGCCGTAACCTCCGTCGGGGCTCCAAATCGTGCCCGCCCCGGACTTCCAAGCCGGGTTCAGGACGAGCGATCCGTCCGGTGAGACGAACTTCTGCAACTCGGGGGAGTAGAGGGCGTCGCAACTGGTCAGGAGGCCTTCCGCGACGGTCGTGGACGCGGGGGCCGTCGGCGTCGCGTCCGTGGTCGTCGCGTGCGTTGCTGCTGTGTGCGGCCCGGTGGTGAGTGGAGCCGTACACCCCGTCAGGTCGAGCAGCGCCATAAGCAGGACGATCGGTACGGTTCGCTTCACCCGACCGACTCTAGCGGGCGCGGCGGCACCGCTTGGTTTCATCGGCTCGGCGTCATCTTTCGGTGGGCGATACCGGACTCGAACCGATGACCTCTTCCGTGTGAAGGAAGCGCGCTACCAACTGCGCCAATCGCCCTGAAGTGCTGCCAAGTTTCCCGGCTGCGAGTCTCGATACTAGCCGACGAAACACCCTGGACGCACATCGAGCGCACGACACACCCGGTGGCGTCATCCGGTTTGGTGATCGGCGAAAAGATCGGCTACAGTCATTCAAGTGCCGCAGCGATGCGGAACGAAATGCGGATGTGGCGCAGTGGTAGCGCATAACCTTGCCAAGGTTAGGGTCGCGAGTTCGAATCTCGTCATCCGCTCGAGTCGGCCCGGTCGTGAGATCGGGCTTCTCATTACGGTGGTGAACCCGTACGGTGGATTGGCCGAGAGGCGAGGCAGCGGCCTGCAAAGCCGTATACACGGGTTCGAATCCCGTATCCACCTCCAGCCTGAGGCAACTCAGGTCTGGGCGATTGGCGCAGCGGTAGCGCGCTTCCCTGACACGGAAGAGGTCACTGGTTCGATCCCAGTATCGCCCACCACATGAAACCCCCGGAAAACCGGGGGTTTCTTGCGTTTCTGGCCTCCGTTTTCGGCGGATGCGCTGCATCGTGGGGTCAGCGTGGGGTACCCGATTGGGTAACTTCTAGGCGAAGGTCAGTTTGCGACAGCTCCGGCCCTTTTGCTAACTGCTTGTGGGGTTCGTCACAGGCCCGGTCGTCGAGGAATTCGCTCATGCGGTCGCGCCCGCATACAGATGGCCCGTGGATGACCTCAGCGCTGAACTGAGCGTGACCGGCTTCGAGATGGTCGAATCCTACGTCACCGGCCAGCGCCCTCCAGCCGCAATCGTCGCCCGACGCCGAGATGCCCACTGAGGGATCGTCTACCGTGCGGCGCTGGCCGGTCAATGGAATCATGGCGGTTCAGCAGCGGATGTAGCTCACTCCCGCGCCGGTACTGGTCACAGGGGTACGCTCCAGGCGAGGGCGGGGTTTGTGACCATGATTTCGGTCATCTTGTCGGTTCCGAGAGCCTCGGTCAGCTGGGGCATTACATCAGTGAGGAGCCCGGACGGACCGTATTGGCGCGGGGCCGTGCGACTTCCGGCGGTGGTGGTGTCCGCGCCGAGCAGCAGTTGCGACGAATGACCCTGATCGACGAGCCTTCCGGCGATGCGCGCGAGTTGGTCGGTGGTGATCCGGTTCCGAGGCGACGGGGCGTCGAGGCAGAGCCAGGTGCCCGCTTGTGCTGTATTGGCAATTCCGTCTGGATCCGGGTTTTTCGCTACGTGCCCGAGGATGATCGAACGCGCGGGAACGTTCTCCGCGAACAGGCGGTCGAGGACCAGGTCGGCCGCTGACCCCTGTTCCAGATGGACCGCGATGGGGGCGCTCGTGGCATGGTGGGCGACTGCGGCGGCGTATAAAGCGTCGACCTCGTCCGGGGTGATTTCCTCGTAGCTGACGCCGACCTTGATCAGGCCGCAATCGTTGTTGACGAGGTCGCGAATGAATGCGTCCGCGAGCTGGTTCGGATCGAGGTCGGCACCGGGAGCGTGACGGGGATAGAGCGCCCTCCGGTGCCTCCCGGTTGCCGCGACGATGTGGACGCCGGTTGACTCGCTGATGCGGCGAAGCGCGTCGAGCCCTCGTTTAAGGCCGCGGGGAGTCCATTGAATGAGGGTGCCTCCACCTTGCTGCGCAAAGCCCCGCAGGTCGTCGGTCGCGGCAGCGGCGTCGTCCAGCTCGTCACCGGGCAGCAGTGGAGTGGAGAGGAACAGGTGGTCGTGAGAGTCGACGATCCCTGCTGCGGACGGGTCGAGACTGCCGAGCACCGTGCGAATCACGTTCCTCAACCGGCAGAACCCTCGCCAAAGGCCGTGGCATTCGTTGGCGGCAGCAGACGAAGCGCCGCCATTACCCTCGGCAGCCCGACATAGGGAACGAGATGGACGAGCGATTCACTGATCTCATCGCGTGTCATCCCGATGCGCAGAGATGTCTGGAAGTGGCCGTTCAGTTGGGGCTCGACGCCACCGAGGGCTGTCAGCGCCCCGATGATCAACAGCTGCCGATCCCGTGACGCCAGACCGTCGCGCTGGTAGGTGCCCCCGAAGACCGCGCCCACGATCCACTCGTCGAATCCCGGAGCGGCAGCATCCACCGTGCTTCGCCAGCCGGCCGTCGTGGCGTCGTCCTGCAGCTCCGCTAGCCGCGCACGGCCTGCAGCCATGTCAAAACTTGAGCCCATCAGTATCTCCTCGCGTCGATGATCTCCCCTTTGTAACGGTTTAAGCGTTACAGTGTCAATATGGGAAGCACAGCGGAGTTCCGTTTCGACGGAGGAGCGACCTGGTTGAATCTGCTCGCCACGAAAGGACGCAGTTTCGGGCCTCGCCCCGTTGAACGCCTGGCCACCCCCGAGGCAGCAGGTCTCTGGCTGACCCTCGCCGGCTTTTCGCCCGCCTCGGCCGTGACGGCGGCAGAGCTTGAAGAGATCGTGTCGTTGCGCGAAGCGCTCCGCGAGGTTGCGATGGCGTCGATCGCCGAAGTCGACCCACCGGTCGCGGCGGCCGAATACATTGACCGCATCGCGACGTCGACGGCGGTGCTGTCTCTTTCGGGGATGCTCCGAGATCGCCGAACCCCCGTGCAAGCCGCCCTGGCGGTCATCGCCATGCAAGCGCTCGTTACTGTGCATGGCCCCGATCGAGCGCTCTTGAAGGAGTGCGCCGAGACGGATTGCAGGTGGGTATTCCTAGACACTTCCGGTCGACGCCATTGGTGCCCGTCTCCCTCCTGCGCCAGCCGCGGGCGCGTGCGCGCCCTCCGCGCACGACAAGCAGAGACATCCGCCGAGTGATTACCGGGGCGCCACCGTCAGAACGTCCGAGGCGGGATCGAGTGCCCGTAAGCCGATCGCCAACAGGTCCGCTCGGGGTACTGGATCGCGATCGTTCTGCGTAGGCAAAACTGAAGCGCTACTCATTCAGGTGTTCGTCGTCAGCCTCTGCCCATACGAGTCCGAGGTTGATCTCGCGCATCCTATCGTTGTCGCATCGCTCGATAATCTCTCGCGCGGCGATCGCTGTACCTTCCAGCTCATACTGGTCGTCGGCCTGAAGCAAGTCGTAAAACTCGTCGAAGTGCACCCAAGGACGCCACTCCTGCGCGAAGCCGCTCCGGATCAGAAGCTCGGTCGCGGCGACGAGAGTCGTTGAGCCGCGCGCCCAATCTCGGAGGGCGGCGGCCGCGTGCTGCTGCTCATCGCTCGTCATGCTCACATCTTCGCAGGAGCGGACGGCGCTGTCCCGATGGCTCGTTACGAAAGCTCGCCAGCGTACCGCATCAGCATCGAGTCGCGCCGCTGGAAGCCCACCGACTCGTAGAGGCGGATCGCCTACCCGCGGCTCGGACGCGACGTCAGATCGAGGGTCCGCAGCTTTCGCTCGCGAGCGAGCTCGATCACCGCCTCGAGCAGCAGCCGAGCGATGCCACGGCCTCGCAGGTCCTGGTCGACGACCACATCGTCGAGGTGACCACGCATGCCCGTCGGCAAAGGGAACGACGCGAGCGTCGCCATACCAACGAGCTGGCCGCCCTCGCGGGCGACGATGAGGTCGGTGCCGTCATGATCGAGCATCGACGTGACGCGGTCGCGGTCGAACGTCGCGCTCGACGACAGCTGCGGAAGCAGCTGCTCGATAGCGGTGAAGTCCTCCTCGGAGAGGGAACCTGCAACGTGGACGCGAATCTCCTCGGACATGGCTGCAGCGTATCGGGTGAGGTCAGTCCGAGAAGCGAGCACGCACCATCGTGGCCCTACCCGTGTCGGGACGAAGAGATCTCGATTCGTGGGAACCCCATGGGCTCTGCCGGACATCCCCTTATAGAGACCTCCTCCCGGAGGCTCGGTTCCACTCATGTTGGGGAAGGAAACTAGGGATGAAATCACTCAAGTCGCGAGCGCTATTGGGGGCGTTCGCAACTGCTGCAAGTGCGGCACTCGTCGTGGTCGGGGCGGGCTATGCCTGCGCAAACAGCGAGCCCGGTCGATGTCGATAACGCGTCCGTGCAAACGGTGTCCGGCGTGACCGGGTCGGCGTCGGACTTCTTGGCGAAGTACGGAGTCGATCAGGGCACGATCGACACGCTCATCGCTGAGTACGAGAACGGGGGCAAGTGGGACTCGTTTTCGAGCGAGTCCGCGCCGGTGAGCTCTCAGACGCAGCGCGTCGCCGGCTTCGACGAGACGGTCAAGCACTACGCAGACGGCTCGGTTGCCGTCACGCGTGCGCAGGTTCCTCGCGTGATCACACCCGGGACCATCCAGCCGATGGACGCGGTTCACGGTTGCACGGTCAGCGGCAACATGCGAAACAACTGTCAGGCTGACATGTGGGTTGGCGTCGTCAGCATGGGCTTCCTGATGAGCTACAACGCATCCACCAACACGGTCACCAACGTCTACGGCGGCTCCTGGTCGATCGGTGGCGCGTGCGGGTCCAGTCAGAAGTACTTGGGCAAGCCCGCCTACAACGTCGCGCGCCTGGAGGTCTCGGCGTCCATGTGCGCAATCCCGTACCAGACGGTGTTCTGGCTGCAGGCCACCGTCAGCGGTGGAGTCGCGAATGAGAGCTGGTCCGCGTAAGTTCGAACTGAGGAGGAATCATGGGACCTGTGACGCTATGGAATTTGCTTTTCGTGGTCGGAGCCATCATCATCGCTGCGTTGGTTGTCGGCCTCGTTTGGGCCTACCGACGGTTCACCAGGCGGTACCGCGAGCAGCGCGAGCAACTGAACGGCAGCCATACCTGACGAGATGACTCTCCTCACCAGCTGATGAAGGGCGGCAGCGCATTCCGCGTTGCCGCCCTTCTTGCTACCGTGACCGAAGTGACCACATGAGACCCAACACGAGGACGGCGCGTGGCCTGGGGTCTGCGAATCACACAAGCTCGACGCGGAGATCGACGGCGAACTGGAACAACTGGTCAACGACTCGTACGGGCGCCGAGCATCCCGGAGCCAGGTGCGAACGACGATGGTGAGTCCTAGTCTGAGCGCATGATTGACGCCTACCCCCGAATCGCGACCTCAGTGCTCGTCGAGGAGCAGCCCGACAAGATCGTCGTGACCTGGGGGCTCGGTGCGCCGGTGTCCACGCCGGCGAGCCCGGAGTACTTCGGGTACGAGGTGGTCTACTACGGACCGGACGGCAACGGCGGCAAACGCCTTGGTGTCCGCTTCGGCAGCAAGGTGACCGCCTTCATATGGGACCACACGGATGTGAATCAGTCGGCGTAGCCGATCTGCGGCACCAGCACGGTCAACAGCACTCCGGCGACGGTCGGGCCGATGCCCCACCACAGCATCACTCTCGGTCGCAGCTTGGATTCCATGACGGACTCCCCCCTTCGTCGCGGTTCGAGACGATGCTATCGGGCGTCCGCTACCAAACCGGCGTTCACCGGCCAGGGCGAAGAGGGCACGGCCGTCGTCGAGGGTACGGATCGAGAACGTTCCGTAAGCGGATGGGCATTCGGACTGCGGTCCTACGGATGCGAGGGATCGATGGCGCCCTCAAGTGCCGATCGTGGAGACCAGGACGCCGCCCTCGGTTGGCAGCACCCGCCAGACGCTGCCTTTGCCCTCGACCCGGAGCTCGCCATCTCCCACGATCAGGGCCGTGCGCTCGTCGATGCCGAGGCCGCCCGCGACCAGTCCGGATTCGACGGCGACGACAAGTCGGGACAGCATGCCGCGCTGGGCCACGTGCACCTCGATGGCCATGTCGACGAGGCCGATGCCGGCCTCGATCTCCAGCTCGTCGCCCGCTTCGCCGGAGTCCTCAGGTGAGACGACCACCCCGCCGATGCGCGAGCCGCCGCCGAGCGAGCCCTCCGCCGCGATCATCGCACCGGCCGAGACGCCGAGGAAGGGCACGCCGCCGGCGACCAGCCGGCGCAACTCGCTGAACAGCGGCTCGAGCCCGGCGCGCACGTCCTCGACGACGCCGCCGCCCACCGCGATGCCATCGACGTCGGCGATCGCGCCGAGCCCGATCGCCTCGCCGTGCCGCCCTGCGGTTCGGTGCACCTCGATCGCGAGTCCCGTTCCGGCCTCGGCCAGGAGCTCGCCAAGCGCCTCCGCCTTCTCCTCGGCCTCGGGGTGCAGCGAGATCACGGCGACGCGCGGCCGCTCGCGTCCCGCCTGTCCCGCTCGCTGCGCCGCTTCGGCGACGAACGGCGCGTAGAGCGGGGCGTCCACAGCCGTGGTCGCGCCGCCGCCGATGAGGTGCACGCTCACGCGGCATCATCCCCAGCTGCCACGGCAAGCGATGGTGCCGCACCGCCGAACTGGTCCCAAGTGAGGAGCTCGCGGCGGATCCCATCGACGCCGGAGCCCGCGTCGTTCGCATCGAACGTCATCCGAAGAGGCTACCCCGGTGTCTCAATATCGACAGGCGACGCAGCCGCGGGTCAGACTACGACGAACGGCACCCTGAGCAGCTGCTGCGTCAGATCTCGACGTCACTGCCCATCGTGACCGTGCGGAGGGCCGGCAGTCCGAAGCGGGCGGCAGGATCGGCCGCGTTGTGAGCAAGGGCGACGAACAACGAACGCCGCCATCGAACCATGCCCTTGTTCTTCGTCGTACGGATCGCACCGCGGGAGATGAAGTACGAGGCGTTCTTGAAGTCGCCGGCATTGAGGGGGAGAGCTCCGGCATGACACGCAGCGCGGAGCGCCCGCGGGATGTCCGGCTTGTCCGAAAAGCCGAAACGGATCGCCAGGTGCTCGATGCCGTCGTCGGCGTAACCGAGATCGTCGTAAGTGAACGCCTCGGACGGCGGCACGTGCGGCACCGGCGCCGTGGCCACCGACACGATGATGACATGCTCATGCAGAACGTGGTTGTGCTTCACATTCGCGCGCAGAGCGAGCGGGGTGCTGTCCTTGTTCGGATGCGGGAAAATGGCGACCCCAGGCACCCGTGGCAGGTTCTGCACGCGCACGTCCTCGATGAACTGCGCGAGCGAACCCTCCTTCTTCTTCCTGTCGTTCTGAACGAGCTGCCGCCCGCGGTGCCACGTCGTCATGACGGTGATGACCGCCGCGGCGATGAGCAGAGGCACCCAGCCGCCGTTCACGATCTTCGAGAGGTTGCCGGCGAGGAACGCCAGTTCGAGGCCGCCGAACGCGACAGCGGCGGCCGCGATCTTCCACCGTCCCCAGTTCCAGAGCGGACGGGCGACGAGCACGAGCAGAAGCGTGTCCACGACGAGGGCGCCGGTGACAGAGATACCGTAGGCCGTCGACAGTCGTTCGGATGAGCCGAACGCCAGCATCACGGTCATAACCCCGATGAACAGCAGGGCATTGACGGCCGGCATGTAGATCTGACCGCCCTCGCGCTTCGACGTCTGTCGGATGGTAAGCGGAGGCAGCACGCCGAGCTGCACTGCCTGCCGGGACAACGAGAAGGCTCCGGAGATGACCGCCTGGCTGGCGATCACGGTGGCCGCCGTCGCCAGGATGACCATAGGGAGCCGTCCCCATTCCGGGATGAGTAGGAAGAACGGATTGGCCTTGGCCGCGGGATCATGCAGGATCAGAGCGGCCTGCCCGAGGTAATTGATGGTGAGCGCCGGGAAGACGAGGAAGAACCACGCCCGACGGATCGGAGAGCGCCCGAAGTGCCCCATGTCGGCGTACAGGGCTTCCGCTCCTGTGATCACGAGCACCACCGCGCCAAGCGCGATGAACGAAATCGAGGGATGCGAGACGATGAAGACGACCGCGTAGGTCGGCGAGAGACCGAGCAGCACCGACGGATACTGGATCACCATGGCAAGGCCTGCGGCGGCAAGGACCACGAACCACAGCACCATGACCGGGCCGAAGAGACCGCCCACCTTGCCCGTCCCGAAGCGCTGCACGACGAACAGGCCGATCAGGATCACCGCTGCGATCGGGATGACCAAGTGCGAGATCGAAGGCACGGTGACCTCGAGTCCCTCGACGGCTGAGAGGACACTGATCGCCGGCGTGATGATCGAGTCGCCATAGAAAAGGGAGACCCCCACGATGCCGATGACGAGGAGGATCCCGGCCTTGCCGGCGCGTTTGGAGTACAGCCGCTGCGCGAGCGCGGCCAACGCCATCACGCCGCCCTCGCCGTCGTTGTCCGCGCGCATCAGGATACCCACGTACTTGATCGACACGACGATCGTGATGCTCCAGAACATCAGCGAGATGACCCCGAACACGTCGGTCTCGTTCGCGCGCACAGCGCCGCCGTCGAGCAGGAAGACCGTCTTCAGCGCGTACAACGGACTCGTTCCGATGTCGCCGAAGACCACGCCGAGTGCAGCGATCGCGACCGCTACGAGCGGCCCTCTCGTGTGCCCGGCAACTCTGGGGATGCGCGGCTGATTTCTGTGTCCCGAACCGCCGCTAACCTGCCGGGTCGAAATCGACCGGGTCATGCGACCCTGCTGCGCCACGGGCGGCGAAACCAGCTACCTTGCATTTTCGCAACGTTACCCCTGTCTGGCCTGCATTCGGCCCGCATCGCACGAGTACACGGCGAGTTGACATAAGCCTCGTCGACACATGGGCGCCGCCCGCCTTGGCCGCTTGGCGGCGGCAACCTTGAGTTCTACGCACTTCTGTAGTGGTTACGCGACATCCACGTACATTCCGCGATGCGCGGGCGTCAGCCTTCGAGGTTCCAGCCGTGCTCGAGCATGTCGAACACAATTCGCACGGCGCCCTCCACGTCCTCGCGGTCGGCGGTGAGGATGGCGATGTCCAGAAAGTATCGAGCGAGCGTCACACAAGCGAGATCGTCGAGTGGCCGTCCGAGTTCCGCTGCGATCACTGCCGCCAGAGCGTCGGAGTGCTGAAGCCAGGAGCGCTCATCGTAAGCACGCAGCGCCGGCGTGCCGGCAATGAGTTGCCTGCGCGCCGCGAGTTTCGGGTCACGGGCGAGCGGCACCCAGACCGCAAGCGCACGCTCGCGAAGGGCTTGGAGAATGGTCATGCCGGTCGGACGCCCACGTACCGCTTCCGCCAGTCGGATGTCGAAGGTGTCGTCGCGGTCGAATAGAAGGGACTCTTTGTTCGGAAAGTGGTTGAACAGCGTTGCGGTTGCCACGTCGGCCTTCTGAGCGACCTCGTTCACGCTCACGCTGTCGAAGCCTCGGGCAAGAAAAAGTTCCAAAGCCGCATCGCTGATGGCTTGACGGGTGGCCGCGCGCTTGCGCTCGCGGCGGCCAGAGGTGCGTTCATCGACCATGCTCCCAGCATACAGATTCATTTAACAACTACAAGATTGGAGTAACTCCAGAAATCGTGTCACCATGGATGTGCGAAGAACGGGTCCCGCCCGGGATGCGTTCTCATCGCCGACTGCAGAACAGGCTATGAACACTCCAACCCTCTCCACCGCACGTATCAGCATCATCGGCGCCGGCCCTGGCGGGCTGACCTGCGCGCGCATTTTGCAGCAGCACGGCATCGCAGTCACTGTTTACGATCGAGACACCGACGCCGGCTCCCGAAACCAGGGCGGCTCCCTGGACCTGCATGACGACGACGGTCAGCTCGCGTTGCGCGAAGCCGGTCTGATCGACGAGTTCTTCGCCCTGGCGCGCTTCGAGGGTCAGGAAATGCGCATGCTGAAGCCGGATGGGCAGGTCGTATCGCATCACATTCCTGACGCGGATGAAGCGGTCTCGCCGGAGATCGACCGCGGCCAACTGCGCGAGCTCCTCCTGAAGTCCCTCCAGCCCGGCACCATCCGCTGGGGGCACAAGCTGCTCTCGGTGAGCGGCGATGACACCAGCCCGCGCATCTTGACCTTCGGTGACGGCACCACGGTTGAGTCGGATCTCGTCATCGGCGCCGATGGCGCAAACTCTCGGGTGAGGGCCGCGATATCAACCGCAACGCCCATCTACACGGGCGCCACCTTCCTCGAGGCCTGGTTCAACGAGATGGACACCCGACACCCCGTGCTGGCCGAACTCGTGGGCGCCGGCAGCGCCACCGCCTCGGACGGGGACCGCGCCCTGTTCGCCCAGCGCAACAGCGGTGGCCACATGCGCGTCTACGTCATTCAGCGTGCCTCGGTCGACTGGATCGCGGACGCCGGGCTGCGGCCCGACAGCTCCGATGGGATCCGCGCGCACCTGACGGCGCAGTTCGCGCACTGGTCGCCAGCCCTGCTGCGCCTCATCACCGACAACGACGGCGCTTACGTCGACCGGCCGCTGTTCGCCCTCCCGGTTCCGCTGAGCTGGGAGCACTCCCCGAATATCGCGCTGCTCGGGGATGCTGCACATCTCATGCCGCCACTCGGGGTCGGCGTCAACCTCGCCATGCTCGACGCATCCGAGCTCGCGCTCGCGATCGCTGCAGCATCGACGATCGACGAGGCTGTGACCGCATATGAAGCGACCATGATTCCGCGCTCGTCCGAGATCGCGCAGATGCTCGACGGCGGCGCCGAGATGCTCCTCGACGGGCGTGCTTGGGAACTCGGAAACGACAACGACAACGGCGACGCGGACGAGGATTGATGCCGCCGATCATGCTGCTCTCCGTCCTCGACAACAGCGTTGTCGGCAGGGCGATGCCCACCATCGCGAGCTGGGCGGTGTCGACCCATGAAAGACGGTTCTTACGCGCGCTCCAGTTGTTGCACGTCCCAGCAGACGCAGGCGACGAGCGAGTGCGCGGGGCAGGTGGCCGCTCCGGCTCCGTCGAGAGTCGCGATGCGCTCGAACTCGCCGCGCGCCTTGTTCAATAGACTCGTGAACTCGACTCCATCACCGGGAAGTGGGGTGGATCGCTCGGCCTTTTCCTGTTCATCTCGCTACTTCTCCCGACGGGCTTTGCGCAGGCCCGGGAACTGCGTATCGACGACATCCGTGTAGCCGGGGTTCCGGTCGATGAAGGCCCAGACGATCGGGCAGAGGATGGTGACCGTGGTGCCGCGCGTGCGCACATCGTCGAGGGCCTGGCGGATCAGTTCCGTGGCGACGCCCTGTCCGCGGTACTCGGGGAACACCGCGGCCGCCACGAGAACGCGTCGGTTCTCGCTTGCGACGTTGTAGGTCAGGCCGCCGATCACGGTGTCACCGGAGATGGCCTCGTATGTGGAGATCTTGTCCTTGTCGGCGACGAAGAAGGTGATCGAGGGGGAGTGGTCGTCTCGCACCTCGTCGATGAGGACGACCTGGTCCTGCGTCAAGGTGCCGACGCCGTCAGGGTATCCGGCCTCGTCGGGGTATTCGAAGTCTGTGGTGGCCATGGCTGCTTCCTTCGCTGTGTTCGACGGTCTCGTCAGGAGCGGACGCTGATGATGGTCTTGCCCTTGCGTCGCTGGGTCGGGTTGAGTGCGGTGACGGCGTCGTCGAGGGTGGCGACTTCGTCGATGTTCGTGCGGAGACGACCGTCGCGGACGCGCTCCACGATCTCGGTGAGCTGCGTCGGCACCGACTCGACGACGAAGTCGACCGAGAGGCCCTCCGGTCGCACATCGCCCAGCCCTGTGACGGTGACGAGCGTGCCGCCCGAGCGGATCAGCAGGGCCGACCGCTCCTGGATCGCACCGCCGATGACATCGAACACCAGGTCCACGCCGCCGACGTCTTCGAGGTCGTCGTGCTCGAGATCGACGAACTCGTTCGCGCCGTACTCGAGCGCCTTCTCGCGGTCCGCGGCGCGCCCGGTGCCGATGACGTAGGCGCCGGCTTCGCGGGCGAGCTGCGTGACCATCGAGCCGACCGCTCCGGCGGCACCGTGCGCGAGCACCGTCTGGCCGGACCGCAGGTGGCCATGCTGGAACAGGCCCTGCCACGCGGTGAGACCCGAGATCGGAAGGCTGGCACCGACGGTGAACTCCACATCCCCGGGCAGAGGCGCGAGGTTGCGGGACTCGACGGCGACGTACTCGGCCAGCGTTCCGTCGCGATGCCAGTCGGTGATGCCGAACACGCGTTGTCCGATGGTGAGGCCTGTTGTGCCGTAGCCGAGCGCCGACACGATCCCGGCCACGTCGTGACCGAGGACGGCGGGCGATCGGTCTTTGCCCGCGCGGTCGGCCCAGGTGGACGGCCAGTCCACCTCCGTGGGCACAGAGGCGGCAGCACGCACCTCGACGATGACGTCATTGATGGCCGGCCGGGGGTCAGGATGCTCCACCAGCCTCATGCCGGCCGTTCCCTCGGCCTGATCGGTCACGACTATCGCCTTCATCGGGCATCTCCTTGCACCTTCGACCGCGGAAGCGCGGCCTCGTACTTCTCAGTCTCGACCGGATGGTCGAGTCAGGGAATAGACTAACCCGTTTTCTGGACGATTGAGTCCAGTTCAGTTATATGAAGTCTCGCGAATGACGTGCGTTGTGGACTGAACGGTCCCCTGTGGGGGTAGCGGAATGGCGCCGTCCTCGCTGAATCCCAGCGTGAACGGACGCGAGACGGTAGCGGTCAGCGGGCCGACAGACCCTGGATGTGCGCGAGGGCCATGTCGATCGAGGTCGCCATCGGCGTCACGTCGTGGGCGGTCTGCGCCAGCAGGTAACCGCCCTGGAGTGCGCCCAACAGGCCAGTGGCGAGCTCGTCGACGGGGGCATCCTGGGGGAGGGCGCCGTTCTCCTGGAGCCTCTTCAAAGCGGCGGTGAGCAGCGTGTTCCATTCGGAGAACAGCGCCTGCAGGGTCGCGCGGGCGATGTCATCGTGATCGGCGACTTCGGATGCGAACGACCCGAGCGCGCAGCCGTATGCACCGTGCCGCAGCGCGTTGTTCTGCACGAGCGCATCCCGCCAGCGCCGCAGACCGGCCATCGTCGATACGCGGCCCAGTGCGTTCTGCTCTCGCTGGATGACGTGCTCACCCATCCGCACGATGACCGCACGGACCACCTCGTCCTTGTTGGCGAAGTGACGGTAGAGCTGCGACTTGCTCGCACCGCTCGCCGCGAGCACATCGTCGAGTGTCGTCGCTCCGATGCCACGAACGTACATCAGGTCGGCCGCGGCATCGACGATCCGCTCTCGCGTCTTCGCGCCGCGCGCGGTCAGGCGCTTGGTCGGCGTATCGGCGGTCATGGACACCTCCTCATAGTACGTGGGAGGCGTCAGGGTCTTCCGCTTCTGGTGGGCGACGACAGCATCCGGTCACTACCCGACGATCACGCCGAGCACTTCGTTCAGCGCCTCGGTCGAGCTCGGGTGGGTGTAGATCGCGTTCTTGAGGGTCGTCGCGGTGACGCCCTGGCGCATGGCGAGGGCCACCGTGTTGATGATCTCCTGCGCGTCGATGCTGAGGATCGCTGCTCCCAGGATGAGGTCGGTGTCGGCGTCGAGGATGAACTTCATCACGCCGCGGGTCTCCTCCACCGTGTAAGCGCGGGGCATCGCGATGATGTCCGCGACGTTTTCGCGGGCCACCCGGATGTTCAAGCTCTGATTCCGTGCCTCGCGCTCGGTCAGGCCGACCGTCGCGAGTGGCGGAGTGATGAACAGGGTCCGCGGAACCGCCACCCGGTCGCTGGTGACACGTGTGCCGTCGCCCAGCAACTGGTCGATCACGATGCGGGCGTCGTCAAGTGAGACATAGGTGAACTGTGGTCCGCCGTTCACATCTCCCAGCGCGAAGATGTGCGACCGGCTTGTTCTCAGGTGCTCGTCGACGATGACGGCGCCGCGCGGGGTCGTCTCCACGCCGGCGGCCGCGAGGTCGAGCGAGCCGGTGGCGGGCCGGCGGCCTGTGGCAGCGAGGAAGGCATCCGCCTCGACCGTGTGGTTCTCGCCGTCTTTGACGTAGCTGACGACCGCGTTCGAAGCGCTGTCGGCGACCGACGTGACGGTGGCGCCGGTGATGATCCGGATGCCGTCGCCCGCGAGGATGCCGGTCGCGACCTCGGCGACGTCGTCGTCTTCCCTCGGCAGGAGGCGGTCCGCCACCTCCAGAACAGTGACCTGGGCACCGAAGTGCCGGTAGATCGACGCGAACTCCAGGCCCAGGTATCCGCCTCCGATGATCGCAAGGTGGCGGGGGAGACGCTCGGCGTGGATCAGGTCGGTGCTGCTCACCTGGTACGCGCTCGTGCTGACGCCCTCGAGATCGGGCACGATCGGCTCGGAGCCGGTGTTGATCAGGATGGTCGGTGCGGTGACCGTGATGCGGTCGTCGCCTTCACCGATCGAGACGGTGTGCTCGT
Organism: Leifsonia sp. NPDC058292; assembly: GCF_042880955.1. NCBI lineage: Bacteria > Bacillati > Actinomycetota > Actinomycetes > Micrococcales > Microbacteriaceae > Leifsonia > Leifsonia sp. NPDC058292. Next base: position 5,822 of record NZ_JBHVYL010000024.1, on the reverse strand, counting down.
CGACGAAACGCCCGGCGCCCGTGATGACGGTGGCGGTGTCCTTGCCGTCCAAGGATGCGAGGTTTCCGGCCCGGAATGCGCTGGTGAGCGCGCGGACGCCTTCGATCGAGTTCGCGAAGAACTCTTGCGCTTCGTCTTCCAGCCGCTTGGAGTTGGAGTAGTGGACGAGCATCTTCGTCGGCACGCAACCGACGTTGGGGCAGGTGCCGCCGTACATCTGGTCGGACTGCTCGACGAGGATGACGCGTTGGCCGGCGTCTGTCAGCGCGTGCGCGGCGGTCTTGCCGCCCTTGCCGAAACCGATCACGAGAACGTCGGCGGTGAGAGCTGTGGTGGTGTTCATATCTTGAGTTTGCGGCGAGCGTCGTGATACGAATAGTGCATCCGGTCGCAACAAATAGCCTGAAAGTCTCAGATGGACGACATCAGCCGATTGCTCAGGATGGCCCGTCTCGACGCCACCCTCGACAAGCGCTGCCTGTTGGCTGCCTCCACCAGGATGGAGGTCGACGCCATGGGTGAACGCGAAGTGCCGTTCCACGTGCTGCTGGAGGGGGAGTGCCAGCTCGAGGTCGGGGGCGTTCTGATCACGATGCGCGCCGGAGACGTGGTGGTGATCCCCTCGGGAAGCGGTCACCGCGTGATCACCGATGGCGTCGGTGCGGTGCGACCGACCACGGAGCGCCAGGGCCAGACCTTCGCGCTGACGAGCAGTGACGGCGGCGGGCATCCGGTGATCGACCTGTTCTGCGGGCACTACACGGTCGGGGCTGGGGCCGGCGCGATGCTGTTCGCCTCACTTCCGACTCCGACCCACGTGTCACTGTTCCGCTCGCAAGACGGACGCGACCTCCTGACCGGACTCAGCTCCCTGATGCGGTCGGAGGCCACGCACGACGGCGCCGGCTCGGCCGCGATCATGTCGGCTTTCTGCACGGTGCTGATGGCGCTTGTCCTGCGCACGCCCGCCCGCGGAGGGGCGAACTCTCTCCTCTGGACCGCCGTCAGCGAGCCGAGGATGAGCGAGATCGTGCGCCTCATCCTCGACGACCCAGGCGCCGACTGGTCGATCGACCGGTTGAGTCGGCGATCGTCCATGTCGCGCGCGACGTTCATCCGGCATTTCCAAGCCGCGACAGGCATGACCTTCGGGCGTTTTCTGGGGCGTGCGCGCCTCATGACGGCGGCGGACCAGCTGATGGCGACGGATCTCTCCGTCGCCGCGATCGCCGCCGCCGTCGGGTTCCGTTCGGAGTCGGCGTTCGCCCGCGCTTTCCGCGCCGAGATCGGCGAGACCCCTGCCCGCTTTCGCAGGTCCCAGGCGGAGTGAGGCGAACGATCGGCCGAGCGGCCGAAGAGCGAGCGCACTCAGGGCAGCTGGAACGCGAACCTGTCGTCGGGTGAGAATCGGTACTCGTCGTCGCAGCGGAATCCACGCAGCCACGGCGTTCCATCGACGACGCGCAGATAGAACCCTTTGGGGAAGCTCGGGTCGACGGTCAGCGGCGCCGAGGCGACCTTCAGCGCGCCCGCGGGCGACCTGCCGGCTGAAAGCACGGAATCCGGAGCGTTCGCCTGGGACGCCAATGCGAGCCGCAGGTAGGGACCGGTGTCGGGCGGGGTCAGCTCCAGGCCGTGTTCCCGCGCAGCAGAGAACACCTCCGGCAGTGTCGCTCCGACGCTGAGCTCCAATTCAGCGACGGAGCACTCGACGATGCGCACGACCTCTGGCTCTCGGAGGTCGAACACGGGATGATCCAGCAGGGTTTCGGCGTAGGCGTTCAGCATCACGTCGTTCGACCGCAGCGCCGCTCGCAGCTCCCTGCGGGTCGAGCCTCCGACCTGAAGACGGAGGGCCGTCGTCTCGTCTCTGTTTGGCTGTCGCACGGGTTGAGCGTACCCAGGGTCCCGTCAGGTCGCGAATCGTCCGAGCGGCGTCACACGCTAGCCTCCGCGGTCCCCTTCTGCCAGGCGCGCAGGGTGTGCCGGTAGCCGAGCAGTTCGTGCCCGACGACTTCGATCACCGCGCCCAGGGCCACGAGCCCGGTGACGGCGCTGAGCGCGGTCAGCGAGCCGGGGGTCTCCAAGTCGAGCGGTTCCCCCGGATGCGATGCGGCGCCCACCACGACGGCCGCGACAAGTGGCGCGAAGGTGACGAGGAGCAGGGGCAGGTGGGACAGGTCGAAGGAGCGCATCAGCACGCTCCACACCAGGAAGATGATCGCGATGGTGGTCGCGAGCGGCACGGTGAGCGCAAGCGCGATGCCGAGCAGGGAGACGCCGCCCTTTTCCATCGCGATCGTGGTCAGGTGCAGCCCGGCGCCGATCGCCGCGATCGACCCGAACAGCGCCAGGTGCGCGTACCGCCAGCCGAAGGTGCGTTCCGGCTTCTCTTCGAGCACGAGCCGTGACGGCACGAGGAAGTACGTCCACCACACCGCCGCCGCGATCACGAGGCCCGACGAAGCGATCAGCACCGCCTCGACCGACCATCCGCTCTCCTGGGTGAGGGTGCCGACCGCCGATGTCGTGCCCGCGATCACCTCACCGATGGTGATCAGAGTGAGCAGTGCGAACCTCTCCGCGACGTGCCCGGGGTTCCACGGGGAGAAGCCGTATCGTTCCGTCGCGATCACCGGCGCGACCATCTCGGCGAGCGCGAGAACGACGAGGCAGACGACGGTGACACCGGCGGCGAGCGGGATGACCGCCGTCAGCAGCCAGCCCAGTTGCGCCGCGGAGATGATGAGCACATAGGAGATCGCGTTTCGGCGATGGTCCGGGTCTTCCGAGGCGGCACGCAGCCAGAGCACGATGAGTGGCACGCGCATGATCACATATCCGATCACCATGAGCAGATTGTTCGGGCTCTCCCCGTGCGCGGCGGCCTCGAAGCTCACCGGCAAGCCATAGGTGAGCACGATGACACCGATCATCTGAACGATCGTCGCCACCCGGAACAGCACGTCGTCGTTGCCGTAGGCGGAGGCGAACCAGGTGAAGTTGAGCCACGCCCAGCTGACCGCCCAGACCGCGAACACGTACGCACCGAGGGCCGGCCAGATCACCCCGTGGCCGAGCTGCTCGGCCAACTGATCGGCGGCCGCGGCGAATGCGACCACGTAGGTCAGGTCGTACAGCAGCTCCAACGGGGTGGTGGTGCGGCCGCGCTCAGCAGGATCCCGACCGGCCATCGGGCGGATGCGGTGCCGCAGTTCCAGCCGCAGTTGCGAACCGAACTCGCTCACGCGCTCCTCCTCGCGCACTCCACGGTGTGTCCCGGTTTCCACGGCATCGCGGCCTCCTCGCTCATCGCGGCGGTGCAACAGTTCATTATTGGAGAAAACGGGCAGCGAAGGTCAACCACGACCACCGGAGGCGCTCCCCCTAGCGGAACACGGCCCTCCCGGAGACGGCGACCCCGACATCGGCCTCCATCAGCAGGAGATGGAGCGCGACGGTCCACTCCTCCCTCTCTGCACCTCCCAGGGTTTCATCGCCGGGGGAACGCGCCTGATACGCATTGCCCCATTCCCTGATGATGCCGGCGTATCGTCCGTCGGCGACGACCGACCAAGTGGCGCGACCGATGTACTCCAAGCTGACCTCGATGTCGCCGTCGAGCACGGCGACGTCGAGCATCATTGTGCGGTGGGGGAGAGGAACCATCATTGCCGGATGAGGGAACCGCCCGCCCGGCGCCGGGACAGGGCGTCCACGGTCGCGGCGAGGATCAGCACTCCACCGGTGACGAGGAAGTTCACGCCGCCGGGGAGGTTGAGCAGGCCGAGCCCGTTCGTGATCACCGCGATCACCAGTGCACCGATCGCAGCGTGAAGCAGGCGCCCGCGGCCACCGAAGAGGCTCACCCCGCCCACGACCGCAGCAGCGATACCGCTCAGCACGATGTCACGGCCGAACGCCGCATCCACCGACCCCACCTTGCTGGCGCTGAAGACGCCCGAGACGACGGCGAGGGTGGAGCAGACGGCGAAGGCTGCCCACTTGATGGCGATGACCTTGACGCCGGCTCGGCGGGCGGCCTCGGCGTTCCCGCCGATCGCATAGATGTACCGGCCGAACCGCGTTCTGTCGAGCACGAACGTGCCCATCCAGAGGATCGCGAGCGTGATCGGAACCACGATGGGCACCCCGGAGACCGGGAGGAAGCCGGTGCCGCGGTCCTGATTGAGGAGGGCCACCACGACGCCGCCGAAGATCGCGATCGCCGCGAGCCGCGCCCACACCAGGGCGATCGTGCGGTTCGGCACGCCCGCGCGGGTGCGGCGACGGCGGTCGAAGAACGACGTCGCCGCTGACACGAGCAGCATGATGACCAGCATCACCCAGCCGCCCCAGGTGGGGAGGTTGCTGTTCTGGATCGCGAGGATCTCCGCCTGCTGGATGCGGTACAGCCCGCCGTTGCCGATGATGATCAGCTGCACCCCCTGGAAGCCGAGGAAGAGACCCAGCGTCACCACGAACGACGGGATGCCCACCCTGGCCACGAAGAAGCCGATGAACAGTCCGATGACGACACCAGAGAGCAGCGAGACGATGAGGGCGACGATCCAGTTCATGGCGAGCCCGCCGGGATCGGAGAGCACGACGAACAACGACATCGCGACGCCGGAGGTGACGCCGGCCGACAGGTCGATCTCGCCGAGCAGGATCACGAACACGAGCGCCATCGCGAGCATCACGAGGGTCGCCGCCTGGGTCAGCAGGTTGGCGAAGTTGCGCTCGGTCAAGAAGTACGGGCTCAACAGCGTGAACAGGATGCTCAAAACGACGAAGCCGGCGATCGCAGGAAGAGCGCCCATGTCGCCGTTGCGCAGGCGCTGCAGGTAGGCGGTCGCCTGGTCGCGGAGCGAACCCTCCTGCCCGCTGCCGATGAGCTCGGGGGCGAGGGCCTGCGGGGCGGGGGTCTCTGATTCCTCGACGGCGCTCACTGGTTCGCTCCTGTGTAGGTCTTGCTGCCTGTGATGTAACCGACGACGTCGTCGCGGGTCGTCTTCGCGGTCTCCACGGATGCGACCATCTGGCCGAGGTAGAGCACGTTGATGTAGTCGGCGACCTGGAAGACGTCGACGAGGTTGTGGCTGATCATGAGCACACCGACGTTCCGCTCCGCCAGGCGTTTGACGAGGGAGAGCACCTGCTCCGTCTGCGCGACGCCGAGTGCGGCCGTCGGTTCGTCGAGGATGACGACGCGGGCGGACTTCAGCACCGATCGTGCGATCGCGACGGTCTGCCGTTGGCCGCCCGACAGCGAGGAGACCTTCTGCCTGACCGACTTGACCGTGCGCACCGACAACGAGCGCAACGTCTCCGACGCCTCGCGCTCCATCCTCCCCTCGTCGAAAGTGCCGCCCGAGAGTTCCTCGCGGCCGAGGAACATGTTCTGCACGATGTCCAGGTTGTCGCAGAGCGCGAGGTCCTGGTAGACGACCTCGATACCGAGCCGGGCGGCCTCACGCGGATTGTGGAGTGCGACGACCTCGCCGTCGACCCTCACCTCGCCCTCGTCGTAGGGCTGCACTCCGGCGAGGCCTTTGATCAGCGTGGACTTCCCCGCGCCGTTGTCGCCGACGAGAGCGGTCACTTTGCCCGGATACACGCTGAGGGAGACGCCTTTGAGGACGCTGACCGGTCCGAAGCTCTTCTTGACGTCGGATAGTTCGATGATGGGCGAATTCATGCCAGGTTCCTTGATGTCGGACGCCCGTGGAGGTGCAGGGCGTCGTTGTCCTGTGGGGGATGCGGCCGGAGCGCAGAGCGTCCGACGGTCCACGAGAAGGGCTCCGCGTCGGATCCCGGGG